>CAZYOE010000014.1:0-50951 GCA_964648725.1 uncultured Pseudobdellovibrionaceae bacterium
TAACTGCCCCTTTGGTTAAAAATTAGAGGCGACATCATTCCTGACAGATAGGGCTCTCCGAGGGGCATAACAATGTCATCAAAATGCTAAAAAGAAGGGCCTTCGGATATCGAAATATGCTCTATTTTAGGCTAAAAATAATGCAGGTCTGTGGCTATTTAAACTCAAGATACATCAAGCCCAATTATCAATAGGTTACACTTTTTTGATGGAGACCCTAATGAATGCCTTTGTTTTTGACAATCGCCTAACCACTTACAGAAATTACAACCCAGTCTCAATATAGTGCGTCTCAAGATGGCACATGTTTCGCAATGATACATAAAGTAAGTCTCGTTCCAAAATGGGAATTAGTATTTTGTGGGAGTCAGAATATGTTTAGAATGGCCTATTTATTTGTATTTAGTTTTTCGATATTTTCTTTGAATGCATCGGCAACCTTACACGTCAATAAAAGAGATAGTTCTAAGCCCACTACCTCAAGTAGGAATGCGGCTGAACCAAGGAGTGTTATTTTCTTTAACGGTAAAAGATTTGACTGTAGAAAAATCGCAAAGTTGCCACCAAAGATTAAACACCTTTGCAAGATGAAGGGGGACGGTTCAACGAGTTCAGATTTAAATAGTTCCCAAGCTTCAATTTCTAATGAGCAAAGGCAATTGGGCACAGGGAAGACACTAAACAAATTATCATCGGTACAGCCGACGCTCGATAGGGCCAACTATTCTCTAAACAAAGTGTCTCTCGACCAAGAAAGCCAACGGCCACGGCAGCGAGGTGACTCACGTAATCAACTTCGCACTTTACAACCCAACAATCAACCAACCATTTCACATTCTAAGGATAGCTATTTAAATGGATCTATTAATTCGAGAAACTCTAACAATCGAATTTCTTCCTATGGAAATCCAGATTCTACTAAAGAGCTGACAGCAGAAACAAACAATCCTGACATCAGAGATTTTGATCAAAAGGAAATCTCAAAAGCTCTTGCTTCTGGTGATCCAGCGATGCGTGCTGGCGGTCTGGTTACACCAAACAACGCTGAATGTCCCTTCAAAAATCAGGCTTCAATGACTTCTAATTCTAATGAAAATATCGCTGGCATCAAACCAACGCCTGTCGAATCGAGATCAGGAAATGGATATCTGTGATTTAAGGTTAGTTATCAACATAAACCATGGACCATCGGCATTGTAGTACTAGGCACTTAAGTTTAATCACTTATTTTTTTCGTTCAGAATTTTGGCAACGTAGGCAGAAGCTTGTTGAGCTAACTGAATCGATCCCTTCGCAACATGATTTATGAATTCTGCAAATTCGGAATGCGCGAGCACCTGATAAGCTCTCGTCTCAATGGTTCTATCTCCAAGTTTGATTTGCATCAGGGCTACTAGAACAAGGGTCGCTAATAGAGATTTAAATATGAATTTAAATTCAGCCACTCTTTCTCACTTTCTTTTTAACTGCCTCATTAACTGCATTTATTATCGTCCAATTTTCAAAGGGCTTCGTAATATAGCTGACAAACCCGGTTTCGATAGCCTGGGTTACGATTTCTTCTTGGTTCATGGTTGAAAGGCCAATGATCGGGAGCTCCGGAAGCTTTTTTAAAATCTGTTTAGTTGCATCTATTCCACTAAGTTTTGGCATTACAATATCCATGATGACAGTGTCAGGGCGCAGGCTTAAGCACATTTTCACTGCCTCTTCACCATCCTCAGCTTCACCACAGATATGCCACCCCTGCTTAAAGGCGATGGTTTTAAGTATTTCACGAACAAAACTGGCATCATCAACGATGAGGACTTTGGGCGACATAACTATAATTTATTTGGTCTGCTAAGTTAGCACATCTGTCTTTTGTAAAACTGGACCTGAGACTATGTGGTAATTTTTCAGTTGGTTGACAAGCGATAACCAAAAAAAACTTTGAGCTGGCCCTGGTTCATGCTGCCGCCAAGTTCGGAAGTATTTCTGAGGTCGATCTTTTCATAACCAAAGTTTATCATAAAAGACCGGTCTGATTTAATTTCCAGATAACTGGTCCAATCAATTTCAGAAATCGAACCATTAACAGTCATATCACTTCCCAGCAATAGAGGAAATAGTTGAAGACTGAGCAATGGCATCCACTTTCCCTGCGGGGGCAAATTAAAATGACCACTAATGCCTAGAGAGTTTATCTGTTGAAAAGAGAGGGCTGATGCCCGGCCTGAGCCCCAGAATGCTGTTTGGCGGAAAACCGGACCAAAGTCTAATACCTGATCAGATAGTTCAATCTTGTAAGTATTTTCCACCAATGCCTGTTCGCTGCGAAACTTGCCAAGCTCTGGCGCGGAAATATACCCAAACGTAATATCGCTCGACTCGGCAATAGGAACCGAGAGTTTCACGCCAAAAGAAAACGAACTTTTTGAAAAAGTGAGTTCTTCAAAATTGCTCTTAGATTTAAGGTCAACATAGCCCAGCTGAACTCCCAATTTTATTTTCGGGAGATCTCTCGATGCAGGAGTTCTTTCCGGGCTGATTGGAATTTCTATTTCGACTGACTCTTGAGTAGGATGCTCTGGGAGCAACTGAGTGGACTTTGGAGATTTTTTTTCTTTCATTTGATTCTGTTTAATAGGCTTTAGTCGAGGGACCTGTGGCTGTGGCTCAAATAAAAAACGATCAGAATCCCACTGAGCACTAGCCAGAGAGCTAATTACTGTAAACAATAAGAGAGAACCGAAAATTTGATATCGCACAAATTTGTATCGGATTTTTGGAAAATTTCCTTAGCACGAAGGGGAATGAAATGAATCTTCTAAAATGGTCTATGGTATTGTTTTCTAGTTTTATACTCGAGTCGGCGAGCTATGGCGTGACTACCTCATACGTTAGTGCAGATGATGAGGACATCACTCTGAAGTCCATCATGGTCACATCTGGCAAAGATAATCTTCAATCAATTTATGCTAAACCCTTGTCTGAGTTTTTGGCTGACTTCATCGAGAAAGAACATTTTTTAGAACTGTCAAATGCCACTCCGGAACCCGATGTTGATCTTTCTGATCTTCGGTCGCAGCCCAAAATAGTGACGGATATACTTGCTAAAACAAACGCTGACGGGCTTATTCACCTCCAGCTTTCAAAGGGGCAGATGGGCCTGCGCATCGAACTTGGACTTTTTACCCGCAAGTCCGGCCAGCTCTGGGCATACGCCGACATGCTTGAGAAAGAAAAATTTGATTTAGAATACGCACGCAAATTGGTGCAAGTTCTTTATCAGCAACTGATCAACCAGATTCCTTACCAGGGCTTACTTTTGAGTCGTACCGGAGGAAAAGTAACAATCAATCGTGGTTCTCTGGCCGGACTCAGACCAGACCAAGACATTGACGTCATTCAAGTTGTTGGCGTCAAACGCCACCCGCAGTTTCAATTTGTCACTCATGTCCAAAAGGAAATTGTAGGGAAAATTCGAATTACCAAAACTGATGAGACCCTGAGCTTTGGTTACATTCTCTTTGAAAAAGAACCACAAGCCCTTCAGGCAGGATTAAAATTGTTACTACGCGAGCCGGTTTATTACCCAAGTCTTGCGACTAGCAAAAACGAAACTATTGTGGAACATCTTCTCGCGCGTGGAGATGGAAGCGTGATTATGCAAGGTGACTCTAAGGAGTGGCTCCCTCAGGATCCACCCACCTTCGGACGAGCCCATGTGCTATTTGGTATGGGTCAGTTCGGCGCATCCACCAACTTATCCACATCTGGTGGTCAGCAAGGATCAACGCTCCTTGCGCTCAATGCACAAGTTGATGCAGATCTTTGGATCACGAGAAATTGGTTTATACATGCGGGCCTCAATCAAGGGTCTGCCCAAATAGCCAATCCCCTTGCTAATTCGTCGCCAGCCAAACTTAACTTTTCTCTTCAAAGTCTCAAAGTGGCAGCAGGCTACGATTTAGAAATTTCTCAAAGTATTTACGGACCTCGCTTGCAGGGTCTGGTGGGGTATTCTCAGTTTTCTGCGACTTCAACAGAAAGTTCACCCACTAGTTTTACCAATAACGTCTTCAGTGGTTTTGGATTTGGACTTGCGGGCTATATGCCATGGGATGAATACGAATCCAAGTGGGGTTTTGGAGCCGAGCTTTGGTACCATCTTCTTCCTTCAGTCAGCGAAACACCTGTGACTTCAGGCTCTTCAGTGAACACTAAAATTATTGAGCTTTCGGGCGCAGCCTACTACCACTGGCGCCCGAACATTTATTGGATGGGAAAGCTTTCCATTGACTCCCTCAACACGAGTTTTTCTGGGACTGGCACTCGCACCGGAGAGTCCGCGACTTCTACAGACTTTGCATGGACTCGTATGAACGCAGGAATTGAATATTTATTTTAAACTATTTGGAGGAAAACAATGAAACCATTTTATCTCTTCATGGCACTTCTGCTCGCAATGGAAACACAAGCCTCTCCCGAAAGATTTAAAGAAATTTTGTGTTTTGGCTTAGACGGGCACGAAAGCCTTGAGGATGACTTCCTTCTATTTGTTCCCGCCAAAGGTTTTCCGCAAAAGATCGGCACCCATAACAAAGGGCTCGACGTGAGCTTTTCAATTCAAGAAGATGAAATGACCATGTTTATCTGTTTAAAAAAAGGCTGTAAGAAATCGGTGTTTTTGACTTCCAATGGAAGTCTCATCAGGTATTATCCCTCGGACGCTTTGCATGGAATCCAATGCTTTGATGAAACTGACAAAACCTCCCAACAACTCCGAAACTAACTTTTTGGAAACTTAAATAGGTCAATATTTAAGCAGGCGAGTTTTTCAGACTGGGAGCCTCTAATGATTGGAACAATTCTCTCGATGCTTTCCAGGAGCAGTTCTCTGATCTCCAGCAAACTGCCTTCTGAGACTGCCATTGGCGCCGTATAGGAAAGTTCACTGCGATCCAGAGCTTCCAATCCCTCAAGTGCTTTGGTGCGCCAATTACGATGGTGCTGCCTTAGCCACGGCGACTCCGAGGAAAGATGTGTAGTTTGTGGGCCAATTCTATATCCCGAATTTGTCTTTAGGACCAAAGAGTTTTCCACTAAAAATTCTAGTATCCGCTTGGTTTCTTGAACCGATAATCCAAGCATTTGAGCAATGCTTATTGGCAGGTGCTTTCCATCGATATCAGTACACAGCCTAACTGCGCTATATTTCCAGTGTGAATAGAATATTGATTTATCTTTTTCAGAAATGTCCTTGGATTTCGGAACTCGGCTCTTTATTTCAGCCATTTCTTCTTTAAGAAGGCTCATCTCTCTCCTGCAAAATTCTTTGTATTTAGCGTGAGAGGATTTTTCACTCTGTATCATCAAAAGAAAATATTTACTCTCGCACTCGCTAAAGCCCCAAAAATCTGTGAGCAATAAACCCTGCTCAACAGACAAGTCTCGGTCACCCCGAAAAATTTGGCTTATCGTCACCGAGCTTATTCTAAGATGCTGAGCCATCCTACGATAAGCACCCCGGCCTCCGTTGGGAGAACCCGCAACTAAGTCATTGATGATTTCTTTGTATGACGAGTAAGAAAAAATTGGCTTGCTCATATGTTAACAGTCTTGCTAACAAACTCGTTAATATTTAGCAAAATAAATCTATCTTTATTTTTATTGCGAGACAAAGCTGAGTACAAATCAAGGGACTAAATTTCATAAGGGGGATTCTAATGTCTTTTCTTAAATTCAATTCAACGAGTTTGCAGTTCTTCGTTTGTTTGAGTTGTCTGGCTTTATTTTGTGATATCGCCGATGCCTCGATCAAAATTAAGCTACAGGGCGCGGTCGATGGTGGAGGCGGTAAGGCCGTTGTTTGCAAACAAAATGGCGCAATGCCAATTGTTCAATTGCTCGATCTCTGGGAAGCAAAAACGCTTTATGATTATCAACCCACTAAGCTTGCATCCACCATTGAAGAATCTGTGCAGAAATCTTTTCTGGCTCTCAAGAATAGTTTTCCGTTCACAACGCGCATGCAACGCGGCTCCCAAAGCTGTGAGAACCAGGACTGCTTAGTACTAATCTTACAGGAAACCGCAAAAAAGTTTTTCTCCAATAGTTCCGATCTACGACGACTGAGAGGAGTGGAACTTACACTTACCAATGACTCCTACGAACTCGCAAAACCAGAAGGTTGCGAAATCCAACAAGTCGTAAACTATCGTCCCAACGGAACGATCCTTGTCGATCAAGATCTCTTTGAGCAACTGTCTGATATTGATAAGGTAGCACTCATTTCCCACGAGGCCTACTATGCTTTTCTGAGAGAGCAATCATCACAAGAGTCCAACTCCATTCGTACCCGCCGAGCTATCGGCTATGTGATGAGTGGCCATGAGTTTGAATTACAGCCGTTTCCTAACCTCAAAAGGTTTTTGTATTGTAGCTCACTGGGGATTCCTTTTGCCCCCTCTAGCATCTATTTCTACCCAACAGAAGAAGGTTACATTAAAAGCACCCTAAGCATTCATATTTATGATCTCAATGGCTCACGCTTGATTGGTGCTTTTCAACCTTCGCTGCAATTTAATCTTGGAACAACCATACATGAAGATTTGTTCTCTGGACGCTGCACCACTGGCGATGCCCAAACAATGATTAGTTTCGATATCGGTGGCGTCGTTGAATTTGATCATAACATTCAACTGCAATGGACCTGCAAGAACGAGAAGGTTGCATTATATTTAACAGATACTAAGCCCGGGGACACGGCCAAGACGTCTGAACTAAATTGTGTTGTGATGAATAACTCTCATTAGGAAGATAACTCTAAGAGTCCTAGAGTGTCTACTTCATATCCTGAAATTCAATTGCACTGTTTAAACAAAAAACCCGAGGCTTTTAACCTCGGGTTTTCTTTTCTCAAATAAACTAGCAATGGAAAAGTGACCACTGCGCCATCAAGTCTTGCATTACCAGCGATTTGACGAATTGGCTCTTCAGTGAACACTAAAATTATTGAGCTTTCGGGCGCAGCCTACTACCACTGGCGCCCGAACATTTATTGGATGGGAAAGCTTTCCATTGACTCCCTCAACACGAGTTTTTCTGGGACTGGCACTCGCACCGGAGAGTCCGCGACTTCTACAGACTTTGCATGGACTCGTATGAACGCAGGAATTGAATATTTATTTTAGGATCTCCCTTTATTTCAGCCCTTCCCTGCCATTTTGACCATATCTTTGACACCTAAAGGGTGCCAAATCAGGCCTATATTGATTTTACATACCAAACAAATTGGAACGATTTGTGCTAATAGATACTAAATATCTACTATTTATAAACACTATTTATCGTTTAAGGAGCGTTGCGTGTATAAATTTGTGAAATCCATTTCAAACAAATCCCCCCTGATTCGTAATTATTATTTAATTTTGAGTCTCTCCGGAGTTGCCGTTGCAGCAGTTCCAGCCAGAACCTTCGCCAACGACATCAAGAGCTGCAAAGTGGCCCTTGAAAAAAATCCGGAAAATGTCGCTGCCGCCGAACCCTCCCCCATTGAGGCTGAAGATGGCCAGGCCATGGTCACCCTTCTTTCTCGCCTACACAAAGATGTTAAACCCGATGTCGCCGCTTCCGTCCTGGGGGAACGTCGTTCATTGATGGATTTTATGAATCCCGACCATGAGCAAAATTTAGCGATCCGCGCTCCTTTTACTGTCATGAACTCAGCGCAAAGAATGTTGGCTCTTATTTACAGCCAAGGCGTAAAAACAACACGCGTGGGGCTCACACAAGAAACTGTTAACTACTATCCATTTTTCAGTGACGGCCTGCCCGTCACAAATGGTCGCCGTATTATAGGTAATTTAGAAGTGATCGCTACCTTTGTTAACAACCTCCAGCAACAAGCCAGCGGAGATCGTTCGGCCGTTTCAATACCACTGTTGATAGGTTCCCACGGAACTGGGAAAAGCGAGTTTCTAACAATGCTCGCCGTCGGAGAAACGAATTTAACAAATGGAATCAATACTCCGTTCGCGCATTACACTTTTGCATGGAAAGATCTCCAAAAAATTCCAAGTCTCTTACCGACACTAATGCCTCTTGAAGTTGATGGCCAAAAGATCTATCCAGAAATAGACGCACCCCTTGCAGACTCACCATACACTTTATTTCCTGAGGAAGTTCAAAAGCTCCTCACTGAAGAAGCGACACCCAAAGTGCAAGACCTATTAGGAGGAATGGCGCCAGAGCCCTTCAGACTTCCTGACCCAGCTTCACAGTTTATTCGAAATCAGATTCTCGCTCATTACACCAAACAAATTGGACACCCTTTAAGTGCTGAGGAAATTGTCACCATCCTTAATAAGCACGTTATAGTAAAGAGAAAACTTGGTGGTCGTATGCCCATTATTAGCGTCCAACCAAAGGATCTCGACATTGCTGGTTTATTTTTCGCCCCAAACCCGGTCGTCCGCTTTGCTTCTGGTTATGGTCCCTCACACCCAATGGCCTGGTACTACAATGGAAAATTCCTGACGTCTCATGGAAATGGGGTTTTTATGGATGAAGTCTTGCGAAACAGTCCGGAATTTCTAAACATTCTTTTAAGTGCCTTCGAGTCGCGAGTTTTAAGTATTGGCGGTTCACCGGATGTTCCTTATGATTCCGTAATTATCTCAGCTGCGAACAGTGCTAATCTCGAAGAGGTTATGGAAAAAGCCACAGGCCACGCGGCCGTTAACCGCTTTCTTCCTTTAAGGATGCCGTGGCCTGTTGATCCACAACAGATTGCTAGCCTCTTGCTTCTTCAGAAAAGTGCTGAGCTCTTTCAAGAAAATTTACATCCCGCTGAAGGTGAACAGGTTGAAATTGTAAAGGCCAATTTGCTGGACGAAGTTCTTCCTCCAAGAAGCTCAGGGCTCAGTTTCAAAGTCCCTGATCACCGTTATAAATTGTATTACGGCAAGGGCGCTGATCGTATTGAAATTGCTCCCTACTCGATCATGTTGATGTCAGAAATTTTGGCTGCATCCCGCATGGAGATCGATTCAACGAAAGCAGCAAAAGTATCCAATGGTAAGATTGTCAATTCAAATTTGCTTCGTAACCCCATCGACCGAATTCGTTTATGGGAGGGACAACTTTCAAACGTGCCACCGTCGGAGCTTAAAGAATTGGTTCATGTCACTCAATTACTTCACGAAGGTGAACGTGGAATTAGTTCGCGAGATGCAGGGCGTTGGTTATCATTGGCTATCTCTGCGGCTAGGAGCTCACAGTACGCCTATACATTAACTCCAAGTCTAGTCATGAAAACACTCCGAGAAATGCTCTCTGAAAGTCCAAGGGGGGTGATGGTAGTTTCGAACCATAATGAACGACTGAAATGGCTTGGCCTGGCCGATGAAGTCCGAGATCAACTTCTGATTCCACGCATCGAAGCCGACATCTCGAATTCTTTAGCCAATGGTGATTCCGTTGTAAAATCAGCCTACTTTGACTTGATTGAAGAAATGTTTGCGCTTCATAATGACGAAGATGCGAATCAATATATTTCACCAATTACGCATCAAGAAAAAATCATTGATCGCGAACGACTCAATCACATCAAAAAAATCTATGTTCAAAAGAACGGCCGAGAATTGAATACTTCACAAATTGCTATATTTCATTCACAGCAAATTGGATCAAACCTCGAGCCTAACCAGCCCCTCCTTGAATCCATCGCTGAATTTTATGCGGAGTTGAATTCTAGAGTGACCGGATTGTCTGATATCGCGGAATTTGACCGCAGCGGCGTGGGCAATGAAGAAGTGGCGACCGCGCATTCGAGCCTTATGGCCGCCCTCGGTCGACTCGGATACAATGAAGTTGCCGCTCGAGATGCCCTCAACTTAGTAAAGTTTGTTCGTTCTCAAGCAAAACGAGTAAATCCGTAATTTGTTTTGCTTAGGTTTAGTCATGTCATTTGATTCACGTGGCTAAATTGTTTTTATTATTTGTTTGGATTTGGAGGTTTCGAATGCTGCGCTTGTCATTATTTGTTTTAGTTTTTACTGTGCAAACGGCTTCCTTTGCTGCCGTTCAGAGTGAAACTATATCTAGTATCTACCATGGCGGAACTCCCTTCATGGTGGTCATGAAAACGGACAATGCGCCCGAACAGTTAGGAGAATTAAAACCCGGTCTTTACAAAAAACAGAAGAATCAGTGGCAATTATTTATCCCTGGTGCGGTGCTTTCAGATGATCGCAAAGGTCCTCTCGTTTACCAATTAGCTGTCACCAAGTCCGATGATCGCTTTACTTCTTTAATGGTTATTGATGGACAGCTGACAATGGTTACGGCGAACTCCGAATCAAATGACCCGGCAACGTTTCTTCAGCTCGGCTCTCAGCAGTTTCCGCTCTATGAAATAGATAGCCAACAGAAACGTTATTTGCCAAAAATCACGAAGCCACAGAATATTTCTCTCTATCAAATGGATTCCGCCTTAGATCGCAATGGTTCCCAACTCGTGATGGTTTCTGTCCAGTTTGAAGAGCCAACTCCCATTGGAAACGCTATTACGTTTATTATTGGCGTTAAACCGAATCGCGGTAGTGACAAGCTTGAGCTGGTGGGTCGACCTTATGTGATCGATCATGAATTTCGTGAACCGCTCCAACTTCAACGTCTCTTGACCCTGAACCAGGACAAAGACACTCTCATTTTTTCTAAAAACCTCTTCGATCAACTACTCAATACGGATGTGGGTGTCTTTAATGGACACACTCAATTTGTCAACACTTGGATCCAAGAGTTAGATCAGCAGCTATCACCAGAAGTGCCTAACTACAGCAAATTGAACTTGATTCGAGCATATAACTTTAGCCAACAAAAAATCGGTGGAGACTCGCTGATCCAATTTCAAAACAATATCGGCGGAGCCTTTAATATGACCCAAGTCCTCGATATAAAATCTGGAGTGAGTAGGTTGGTCGTTGATATTGGCCGCGGCGACCCGATAACTTTCAACGGAACGATCGATTCCTTTTCCGACAAACCCGGAGACTGGAAACGTTGGACTTCCAAAAATAATCTTCACCATTTGATCTTCTCTAAGGACAACAAACTTCAATTTGTGAATTTATTTCCTGACAAACGGAGTGCAGAATATAGAATGAGGACCATTGAGATTGGATCTATCAAAGATATATTTGGCCTTGCTAACGCTTCCTTTCCTATAGAAAACAATCAAGAATTTCACTTTACTTCGTTTGAAAGTCAAATTAACGACCAAGACGAACTAGCTATTATTTTTAGTGTCAGAAATTCTACGCTCAATCAAGGCCTTACAGGAATGCTCCGCTTAAGAATCTACGACAACGAAACCATCGTCAATCAAGGATTATTTACACTCACGTCTTTTTTTATTCCAGAAGATCAACTTGAAACTCGTGTCATCAAATCAAGCGACGATCAATATATTTTTGACACTCTCACTCCCGACTCATCTTCACCAGCAGCCTATCGGCAGTCTTACGATCCATCAAAACCCCATCTAAGTCTTTTAGGTACATCGCGGGCCAATGGACAGGTCTATCGTTTCAATCAACCTTCGAAGCTGACCAATGTTGTTAGTGGAATCAGTTATGCAACTTTCAACTCAGTTCCAAACATTCCTAACCCAACGGGACTTTATTTTGCCACTAATGAACATCCTGAAGTTACAGGAAATGAGGAAAACCGAGTTTTTGGTCAGATTCTACAAAAGAATAAGAGTAACAACGCCGACGAAGACACTCTATTTTTGGCGCATCACCAATTGCAGTCTTCAAAGGGCGACGCTTACGATGAGTACATCTCTGAGGCAGGAAATGAGTCGAATGATATCTATTTATTTGCTGTTGATGCCAACAGGAGCAATGGCGATTTTGGATACAATTTGGTCGTGGCTACAAATTATGACCAAGCATCTGACCGATATAAATTTAAAACTATTTCGCTGAGTTCCGGACCCTTAGCTGAGTTTAGCAGTCTCAATGACATTTCATTTATCAGAGGACGTTACAAAAATGACACACTTATGTTTATTGTGCTCAGCTTTAAAAACAAGGATGGTTTGGAGAAGATGGCCTATGTTTCTGTGCCCCTCAATCACCTCGAAAGGTCTCAACTCGCTTTAAAAACTCTGTCAGGTAAAGTTATTTCCTCCAAAGAACTGGGAGAACGAATCGCGTTCGATGATGTAGGACTTCCGCACTTTATTGTAACTCCAGAGCTACCAGAAGATAGTGTGAATTTCACGTTGCATTCGTTTGCTGAGAATAAACTCGTGTTTCCAAATCAAAATTATGGAGCCAAACGATCAGTTTTTAAAATTGGCGCCAAGATCGGATCCGAACTTTCTTATTTTGTTCCTTTCAAAGACAGTTGGCGTGCCTATGCATCAGAAATTGAAAAAAAATTAACGGCTAACCGAAGCAAGGAAGTTGAAGAGTTTGAAAGCTTTGTTGACTTGAAAAAACATTTAGATCGCCTCGCAAACCCTGACCAATCATCGGAACGCATGATTATTGTGGTACCGCAAAGTTTACGCAACTTGGTTTGGGAATTCATTCTCGGCCTTTATGTGGACAAAGACAGCCCAAATAAAAATTATTTTTTTAATCGCGAGAACTCAAAAACTTTAATGCATGTGTTTGATGCCTCAAAAGGTTTTCAACAGCAATTTTTTGAAAACCTTAAATCGATGAATAGAGCCAAAGAGGCCGGTGAACGTGCCGTCCTTTTGAGCCGAATGGATGAACTCTTGCGAGTGAAGAACCCTGAGTCTAGTAATGGTAATGCCTTTGTTATTGTTGACGTAGCTGGTAATAATGGCCAAGACCTCGCTAATGTAGGCGCGGTCAAAGAATCAAAACTTCCTCATGCCTTGTACTTTCTTGCCGCCGGCGCCCCTCTTTCTCTGGAGGACTTCCGCAAAAATCCACCGCAACCTAATTACAGCACCGTCGTACTTGCTACTCCCGAAGAATTGATTCAGCTTGATCAAGATGCTCGGTCTGAAATTGACTTTGGAATGCTCAATGCTTTTCATATCAAGGAAATTCGTAGCCCCGACCAAGACTCAATGGCATTGTCTATAGAAAAAATATTTGAATCCCAGGAGATAAAAACATTAGATTATAAGTTTTCAGGTAAAGAAATTCGACCTCGCTCTCCTTTACAGGAAAACGAAAATCTTTCCGTGATCGTTGATTATGCCATCAGTCGCTTTAATGCGCTTGTGGAACAAAAACGCCAAAGTCTTTTTGAGTCATTTATGCGCTTTAGGGCCGCCTTTGCCGCTGCAGTCGTATCAGATCGGCAGGTCAGACAATCTCGAGTGATCAACAAATTTTTCGTTGAACGCGTTCTCAACCAGGTTTTTGATATTCCTCTCAACCTTGAAACACTTCCACCGGATGATCCTATTCGATTGTTGAGCCGAAGTGATGCCGTTATAAAATTACAAGAAGCTGGTTATTCAGGTCCATTTGACCTCAAGACCAAAGTAATTCGCACGGTGCTTTCTCAAACTTTAGCTGATGCGGGAAAACCTATTCCTAGTTCTACTATTTTATTTGGTGAGACCGGCGCTGGAAAAACATTTATGTTTGTATCTTTAATCAAGATGTTAGGCCTTCAGCTTTATGACTGGTCAGGCCAAGCAGATAACTCCAATGCTTCGGCAATTATCCTCAATGTCGGCAAAATCGTTGAAGGCACAGGCGATGGTTCCAATTTAACTGTCAGCAAAGCTATTCAACATCTCAATTATTTTATGTCGCAAAATAATGGTTACAGGGGCTGGATTCTCATTGATGACGTTCACGCCGCTTCAGATAAGGTTAAAGGAGAGATTCTTACCTGGCTACGTGGGACCTTTGAAGCCCCTGGTGGTATGTATACGACACCACAAGGAATTCGCCGCCCTGTTCGAAACCTCAATATTTTTATGACCCTTAATCCTACAGCTGACCAAGAGCAAATTGGTCGATTCGCGAAGAACAAGGCCCTTCCAACCACCGAAGAACTTTTGTTAGCGACGCTCTCCACCAGTGGGTTCAAAGTAGAGCCTTCATTTCTTCGCCGATGGAATTCGATCATTAATTTAAACTATATGCCTGTAGGAGCCAAAGGACCCGAACTCATTAAATCTTTGGCAGAAGCTTCAAAAAACCTTTTGAACTCCCACAGTAAAATTGCACTCGTTGATCCGACGATTGTTAGAAAGTTGGTCACAGAGAATGAAAAATTGGATGCTCGTTCTTTCCTTTCAGCCTCTACAAGCTCTCTGATCGATATGGCCTCCCGAAGTGACACCCCCGGATCGGTAGCATTGATCGTACCTACAATGCGCGTACGATCCTCTGGTCAATTGCAGACCTATGGTATGGATGGTAACCCAACCGAGCGCATTGATGGATGGGTCAATGATAATACTCGAGTTCTGTCTCTTGATTCAGGCCTCGATGGAAATTTAGCTCTGATGCAACTTCTTGTGAATGCGTTCCGTACTCCAATCTATGAGTTTTTAATATCGGCGCTTCAAGAAGATATTCGTTTTTCCGGAAACATTCATAATCAGAAGGCTCTATTAGCGCCGGTCCTAGCCGCCATTGCCGATCATCTTGAAGAACATTCTGATTTGCCACTCTCTGAACTTCCTCTTAAGCCCAGTGAATTTCGTCTCACAACGGTTCGAGAACGTGAAGCCTTTGATCGCGCGATTCAATCCGTTAATCCTTGGAAATTCACCCCCCATTTTCCAGTTAATTTTGGGAGAACAACCGAAAATTCTAATTGGAAGGATCTATATGATGGGAACACTGAATCTAGTCCTGGAGTCACACGTCGGAATATTATTGCCGACACCATCTCACTCAATCATCAAGCAGTTGAGCGCCATCTTCGAGCTGTTTTAAAAGTTAATGCGCTTGATGAGTTTCCGGACCCATTCCAGTGGCTCATGCATCTGACGCCAGGAGATCAACAATCGCTTAAAAAAGTAGGCAAAGACCTCACCAATACCTTGTGGGACTATTTTCCAAAAATGTTTGCAGAGACTCTAATTGATATATCTGGATCTAATACCAATAAGTCCCTCTCTGTTTACGGTGCGACACGACTATTTTTATACAGCATTGATAAAGCGGTTAGTCAGTTGCCGTGGGTCAGTACCAATCGTTTTGTCCTTCACTCACTTGATTTAATCACTCAGGATCAAGTATTGAGCCAGAAGTCAGGAGTTCAATCCTTTTTATTCACAGACCGCTATCGCTTATTGAAACCGACGATTACGGATCTCGCGTTTCAAATGATTGCGAACTCCCCTGTGGTTGACACGATCCCCGTAAAAACTCGCGAAAATCTTCGCAATCGGTTCAAATCTGACTGTGAATCTTATTTAACCCCTCCAACAGGGAATTAAGGAATGATTATGTATCTACTTAAGTTTAAGACCACGCTCTTTGCTACACTCCTTACGTTCTCAATTATTGACGTTCAGGCACACGATGGACATTCCTCTGGGTCATGCAGAGCCAGTTTATCAAAACCGGGTCAAGTCTTTCTCAATGCTGAAACAGTGACTAAAGAGGAAGCTCGCAATTTAAAAAGAGATGCCGAAATCATTACCGACATAGCCGCAAAGCTGGGACTGGAAACACCACCTCACCAACTAAATATTGTTCCCTCAGAACAATTGAACATCTTGGCGGTTTCGGGCGGTCATGCAGCTCCTCATTGGACCGATGGTGCTAACTTGATCAAGTCCCTCGCCCAATCAATGGGAGTCTTGGAATTCGTAACACCTGGTTGCCCCACTTGCCGCGGCTACTATTCGGCTTCGACACCTTATCTGGAACAACTCAGCGTAATCATGCACGTCATGGGTCATAATGATATGGCTGTAAATTCCATGTATGCTAATGTTCGTCCTAGTGATAGCCCCCTCTCCTCACTGCAGTTGGCTCGTAAACTTACTGAAACCTATCGAACAGTCAATCATGATCAGGTTTCATTATATTTTCAATTCCTTAAATCTTTGGGCCACCTGCAGGATTACGTTTACGGGACATATGAAGCCCCTGAAAAATTTGACCCGAAACGTATGCAGACTCTAGTTTCGCAACCGGGGGCTTCAATTTTCGATTCTATCGATCAAAATTATTTGCATCCGCAAACTCGAGGGCTGAATAGATGGAGTAAAACAGGAAGCATTTTGCAATTTATGGTTCGCAACCTTCCCGACACGGCCCCTGACTGGCAGAGAGATCTCGTCAGTCTTTATGAACAAACTCAACGCGTGTATCCCGCTATTTTCAACAACAAGATCATGAATGAGGGCTGGGCCACATTAATGCAGTACTTGATTGCCCGTCATTCTCCATGGAACACATCCAAACAAAATGTGACCTTTGCACAACTTCTTGCAGGGGTAGCGTTTCCGTCACTTTCAAACCCTTATTGGTTAGGCCTGAGCGGCTGGAACAACCTGTATATGGAATTTCGTGACCGACCCGAAATCAAAGGTCTTTCTGAAGTCGAAAAGGATAAACATTTTATCTCATGGGCACGCAAGATGTATGCAGACAAAAATGACTCTGAATGGGCGAAAGTGGCTCTCAATGAGCGTTGGATAAATGAGCAGAAACTATTTTTGTATCGCCAAACACAAACGCATGAACTGGATTCTACCAAACCATTCGATAAGCAAAAATACGTTGCGCTTTCACGCGATTGGAAACGAGTGCGCAATTTTATTATTCGTAATTATATTGACGTTAAATACCTCTTCCGGCCCAATATTAGCGTGCGCAATCCAGCTCTTTCGGCGCGTCCAGGGACTGTGGAGCTAGTACAAGATATCAGTAGTGGTTTTCCCTTGGAAATAACTGCTTCGAGCAAAACACTTTTTGTTTTGTCACAACTCCTTCTTAAGCCAGTATCTATTAAAGCTCTTTTTACCTTCAAGATGAACCTGCCGCCCAAGGAACGCGACGACAGTCAATACACATACCCGCAACCGGGCGCCTATTCAGGTTCCGTCCCATATTCTGAACCATTTCCAACTCGAACTCAGTTTCAAAAAGTCAAACTTTTGGTGCAATTGACTGTTCATCCAAATGGGCAAATAGAACTCGTCGGCAGCGACAAGAAAACTCAAGAGCAAATCGGCGATGCTCAAGAGATCATAAAGGCCTTAAAGGAAAGTGTCTCGTTGTTTCAAACCGACGTGATCCGCTCATTCCGTTCGGAGTTAATGAGTTTTGAAAGTAATAAATGGAACAAACTGGCAACCCAAGTTTCAGATTCCACAGTAAATAATATCGCCGATGTCATATATTACGCCCCAACAACAAACTCAGCTGTCCGCGAATATTTGGATTTGATTGAGCGACGTTTGCGATCAAGTCTGATGGATGCCATAAACGGAAAATCTTCAATTCAATTCGGCAAGAAAGGGGTCAAGCTGAGTGTGCTCCCTGAAATTCCAGAGTTTCGTTATGACTTTCAATATATCGATGAACATATTGGGCAGAAACCTGTCGGCCCAATTGATTATCCCGGCGCTCATAATCCGAAAGACTTCGATCTAGACGATAATGGCACCATTGTTAGCCCTGGCCGTTATCTACCGGGAGACCGTTTTGGCAAAAGACCAGAAGAACAGGAGGGGCAAGGGCAGGGGCAGGGGCAAGACAAAGAACAGGGAAATGGTGAGGAGGACGGCGAGGGAGACGGAGATCCAGAGGGCAATGATGGACACGGTCAAGGGCAGGGTCAGGGCCCTGGTGGAGGATCGTCGCCAACTAACTTAGAAATTCCACTTCAACTTTATGGTGAACTACTCACTGAGTTACTCGAACTTCCAAATATCCGTCGGACTGAAGGACAAGAGGCCCATCAAGACCTTTCACGACGAGGAAGCACAAGACGCACAAATGGTAACGTTTTGTGGGATCAAACTCTAATGATGGCCGTCGAAAAAGCCAGAGCACTCCGCAAGGCTTCTGGACGTCCCTATGACGCCAGCGTTTCTATGACGGATCTGATTCATGAAGCGTTAAAGTTGATCGAACCGGCCGATTATTTTGTCTCGGACAGCACGCCTGAACCGCAACCAGATTTTGATGCCGTCTTGGTCGTGAGTGTTGATATGACCGGTAGTATGTATGGCGATCGTATCACTAATGCGAAGAATCTTTTGTATAACTTAAAAGCCTTGCTCAAAGCAAAATACAAAAATGTTATCATCCGTTATGTGGCCTTTAGTGATCACGCTGTTGAAATGAACGAAAAAGATATTTTCAGCAAATACTTTGGTGGAGGTACAGCTTATGCTCCTGCCGTTGTTAAATCTCGTGAAATTCTCGATGAATACCCCAACAATCGATATAACAAATATGTATTAACTATTGGAGATGGTGAAACTCCTGATGGTGATGCTTATGCCGCTGAGATCGATAAACTGAAGGATCAACTTCAATACGCTGGATTTGCTGCCACCAATACTCAAGACGCGGCCGCGGCGGTGATCGAACCCCTGCGCCAAATAAAGAGTCAATGGCCGTGGCTTGGAATCACAACCATTAATGATACCAGTGAAATATTCAGAGCTTTACAAGACCTTTTCCCAAAAGGCGGAAAGTTAAAAGAGGATTAGTATGAAAATGCAACGTTTTTTCTTACCATTCACTTTCATTCTTCTTATAATGATCAGTGTAATCATTAGTAACGAAGCTGTTTGGGCTGCATCTGCAAAGCAATGTATTTCAACTCTCAAATATGACCAAACCACCGTAACCCAAAGGGTCAACAAACCCTATACTCCTGAAATGGCCATCCAATGGCGAGTCAGCATGGGTGACATTGATAAAAGTTTGGCTAAGCGGGCTCTGGCCGCCATTAAGTCGCGCGCTTCCATCTTGGGTTCGAACATGTTTGGCCCTGGATTCAATACCTGCTATCGAACCTTCGGATCCCGTGCCGTGGATACATTGCACCAACTGATTGCTTCTGTAAACAACGCCGGCAGTATTCAAGAAGCTAAACGGTTTTTGGTTTTAAAATATCAAAAGGTGTTTCACACCGACGCCAAAGAATCAGAGCGCAGACTTTGTGTGTTGGCTGGTGCCGGTGGGATTGGAACTCCCAATTGCCGTATTTTCGGTGAGTCGATAGCTAAGACTTGCCGACGCTAGTTAGATTCTGCTGAAGAAGAGCCAAATTCAAGGCGCCAAGCTTCAGATCGAACGAGGCGTAGTTCCCCTACGTTGAGTGAGAGATGAAGTGAAGGCAACGCAGAAGTTGGACTTTTTCAGCGGAATCTAGTTATTGCGGTCCCCATCACTAGACTTGGCTTTACCACGATTAATTGAACTCAAACAAAAAACCCGAGGCTTTTAACCTCGGGTTTTCTTTTCTCAAATAAACTAACAATGGAAAAGTGACCATTGCGCGTAGAGATTGTTTTGGAGGCCGAGGCGGCTAGGAGGGATATCGACTGAGGCGTAGTGATCTACGCCGCAAGGAGCTCCCGACGAAGCCAACGAAGGCCTACGAAACAAGACCAAGCGCACTTACATCATGCCCATTCCGCCCATATCCGGCGCACCACCACGACCAGCAGCTGCAGCGTCTTCTTTCTTAGGAGCTTCAGCAATCATAGTCTCAGTAGTAAGCATCAAAGAAGCAACAGAAGCTGCGTTCTCAAGAGCACAACGAACAACTTTAACTGGATCAATAACACCGTCTTTTACAAGGTCAGTGTATTCATCAGAGTAAGCGTTGTATCCGTAAGAAGTAGTTTTGTTTTGAGTCACGCGATCTAAAACGATTGCGCCATCAAGTCCTGCGTTACCAGCGATTTGACGAATTGGCTCTTCACAAGCACGCTTGATGATAATTGCACCAGCAGCTTCTTCTTCAGAATACTTAGTCTTATCAATTTTCAAAGATGCACGTACAAGAGCAGTACCACCGCCCGCTACGATACCTTCTTCAACAGCTGCGCGAGTAGCGTTCAATGCATCTTCAACACGAGCTTTCTTTTCTTTCATCTCAACTTCAGAAGGGGCACCAACGTGAACAACAGCTACACCACCAGCCAATTTAGCCAAGCGCTCTTTAAGTTTTTCTTTGTCATAATCAGAAGTTGTTTCTTCGATTTGACCTTTGATTTGACCAATACGAGCTTGGATGTCAGCTTTTTTACCAGCGCCATCGATAACAGTTGTGTTGTCTTTGTCAGTAACGATGCGTTTTGCAACACCGAGGTCAGCAACCGTAGCTTGTTCAAGTTTACGGCCTAACTCTTCACTAACTACTTTCGCACCAGTCAAGATAGCGATATCTTCAAGCATCGCTTTTCTTCTGTCGCCAAAGCCAGGAGCTTTAACCGCACATACGTGAAGAATGCCACGAAGTTTGTTAACAACCAAAGTTGCTAAAGCTTCGCCTTCGACATCTTCAGCAATTATCAAAAGAGGTCGGTTTTGTTTTGCAACAGCCTCAAGGATAGTAACCATGTCCTTCATAGAGCTGATTTTTTTGTCGTAAACAAGAACGTATGCGTTCTCAAGGACTGTTTCCATTCTTTCTTGGTTAGTTACGAAATAAGGAGACAAGTAACCACGATCAAATTGCATTCCTTCAACAACTTCTAGTTCGTCAGCTGCTGATTTGCTTTCTTCGATAGTGATAACACCTTCACGACCAACTTTTTCCATTGCATCAGCAAGCATTTCGCCGATTTTTTTGTCGTTGTTAGCAGAGATCGAGCCAACTTGTGCGATTTCTCCAGAGCCTTTTACTGGCTTAGCCATCGCCTTAAGTTCTGCAACTACTGTTTCAACAGCTTTATCGATTCCGCGCTTAACAGCCATTGGGTTGTGGCCTGCAGATACAATTTTTGCTCCTTCACGGAAAATCGCCTGCGCTAATACTGTGGCTGTAGTTGTTCCATCACCAGCATCATCATTAGTTTTGCTGGCAACTTCTTTAACCATCTGAGCGCCCATGTTTTCAAACTTGTTTTCAAGTTCGATTTCTTTAGCAACAGTCACACCATCTTTAGTGATCAATGGAGCACCAAAGGATTTTTCGATAACAACGTTGCGTCCTTTAGGTCCAAGAGTCACTTTCACTGCATTAGCAAGAGTGTTAACACCTTTAAGAATATGTCCTCTTGCTTCTTCACTAAAACGAAGTTCTTTAGCCATTTTAAATCTCCTTTAGATTTTAATTATAAAATTTGATGACGTTGATTAATGAACAACGCCAAGAACGTCTTCTTCACGCATCATCAAGTACTCTTCACCGTTAAACTTAAGTTCAGTACCTGCATATTTGCTAAATAAGATTTTATCGCCAACTTTGATTTCTAGAGGCAATACCTTCCCATCTTCAAGAACGCGGCCATTACCAGCTGCTACGACTTCACCCTTTTGGGGCTTTTCTTTAGCAGTATCGGGGATATATAATCCGCCTGCAGTTTTTTCGTCTTCAGTAGTACGTTTAACCAAAATACGATCGTGCAATGGACGAACGCCAATATCTTTTCCCATTAAGTACCTCCTTATAATAGGTTTCATTTTTAATTAATGTAATGACATCGACTAGATTGAGTTGTCTGGAATTAATGTCAAGTTATGGAGAATAATTTTTTATAATCGAATCAATCTTATAAATTCTGCCGCAGCGAGCTAACTATCTTTAAAGAGTAAAGATTTCATATTGTTCAATATGATAGGTGGGTTCCACCTTGAAAGCCACCGACTTGCTCATTTTCTTCTCAATTCCGTCTAACGTTGCCCCCTCCACTTCATAAATCCAGTCAACGACCTCGCGGTGGCAATGGACTACGACATTACCGCGCTGATGACGATAGGTCATAAGATCGCGTTCAAGTTCTCTGAAAATCTCGTTAGCAACCGTCGACTTCTTCTTCACATAACCTTTTCCATCGCAGTAAGAACACGGATTACAAAGGGTCTTGATAAGGCTGGGCCGCGTGCGCTTGCGAGTCATCTCCACCAGCCCGAGTGAAGACATCGATACAACATGCGTTCTCGCTCGATCTTTTTGCAGTTCTTCAGTCAGGTGTGCCATAACTTTATCTCGGTGCGTTTGCTTCTCCATATCAATGAAATCAATAATGATGATTCCACCACAATTACGGATTCGTAGTTGATGGGCGATCTCTTTCACCGCCTCCAAATTGGTTTTCAGAATGGTGTCCTCTAAGTCTTTCTTGCCCACATAGCGCCCGGTATTCACGTCAACAACCACCAGTGCTTCAGCTTCATCGATCACAATGTAGCCACCCGACTTCAACCAGATTTTACGATCTAATGAACGAGAAATTTCAAGATCGATATCGTATAAATCAAAGAGTGGGCGTTGATCTTGATAAAGCACCACATTCTGTTTGTATTTTGGCATGAGCTGCCCAACAAATTTGGTGACCTTACGAAAAGCCTCCTCATTGTCCACATACACACTAGCAACACTTTCGTTAAGCATGTCGCGCAGAGCCTGTAGCTCCACGTCCATTTCAGAGTGAACAAGGCCGGGGGTTTTTTTCTTTTCCGCGGCCTTCATGATGTCCTTATTAAGACGATCCAAATATTCAATGTCACCCCGCAAGCTCTCCTCGGTCGCTCCTTCACCTGCCGTTCTAACTATCACTCCCCCTGGAGGATTTATTTTTCCAACGAGTTCACGGAGTCTTTCGCGCTCCCCCTCTTCTTCGATCCGACGACTTACACCAATATGTCGCACCTCTGGCAGATAAACCACAAATCGGCCCGCCAAGGAAATTTGGGTCGTTATTCTTGCCCCCTTTGTCCCGAGCGGATCCTTCGCCACTTGAACCAAAATCATCTGACCTTCACGAAGCAAATCTTGGATCGGAGGATATTTGCTGGTATCTGCTTCAGATTGATCATCACCATCGTCGGAATCGATATGAGCCTCTTCCTCTAAACTTCCGGTCTCAACTTGGATATCACCCACATAGAGAAACGCCGCCTTTTCCAAACCAATATCAACAAAGGCCGCTTGCATTCCCGGAAGGACTCGACTCACTTTCCCACGGAAAACAGAGCCGACTAAGGTTGGTGAGGTCATTCTTTCAATTTTTAAGTCAGTTAGAACACCACCTTCTAAATAGGCGACACGGGTTTCTTGAGGCTTTATATTAATCAAAATTTCAGCAGCCACGGTCTTCTCCCAAGATTTAGGTCTATAATCTAGCAACCTCTTGGTCATAGCATCCTTATTCATTTTAATCTAGACTCTCCTTTTCCGGCGATAAACGCCTATAATGACAACATGGCAGTTATTGATGATTTATTGAGAATGATGGTTGAACATAAAGCCTCTGATTTGCATGTTACCAGCGGCGCACCTCCGTATCTGCGTGTCCATGGCGATATGCGTGCCGTTAATTATCGCGAACTGACAAATCAGGATGTGCAGGGATTGCTATTTGAAATTCTCAGCGAAAAACAACGCAAATCTTTTGTGGAAAAATGGGAACTCGATTTTGCCTATAGCGTATCTGGTTTGGCGCGGTTTCGAGGTAACGTATTTATGCAACGAAAAGGTCTTGGTGCCGTATTCAGGGTTATCCCGGAAAGAATCTTAACAGCCCAGGATTTGAACCTACCCCCATCAATTATTGACCTTGTTGAATGTGATCGCGGCTTAATCCTTGTAACTGGCCCTACTGGATCCGGTAAATCGACTACGCTTTCGGCACTTATTCATCACATTAACACCACTCGTGATGCTCATATCATTACTATCGAAGATCCAATCGAATTTATTCACCCGAATCTTAAATCTCTTGTCAACCAACGAGAGCTGGGGAGCCATACAAAATCTTTCGCAAACGCCCTCAAAGCGGCACTGCGGGAAGACCCTGATGTTGTTCTCGTCGGAGAATTAAGAGATTTAGAAACTATTTCGCTCGCCATTACAGCCGCAGAAACTGGTCACTTGGTTTTCGGTACACTGCACACGAATAGTGCTGCCAAAACCATCGATCGTATCATCGACGTATTTCCTGGCGACCAACAAGATCAGATTAGAGCCATGCTTGCAGAAAGTTTGCGAGGAGTCGTGGCACAAACACTTTTCCCTCGCACCGATAAGCCCGGCCGTATTGCCGCTTACGAAATTATGAGAAACACTCGTGCGGTTGCCAACCTCATTCGCGAAAAGAAGACTTTTCAGATCGCCACGCAAATCCAAATGGGTGCTAAATATGGCATGGTGCTTTTTGAAAAGGCACTCGCCGACTTGGTAAAACGCGGAATTGTTAGCAAAAAAGAAGTTGATATCTTCTTTGGGTCTACCGACGACAAGTCCGTCGCCAGTTAATCAGATTTTGTTTGTAAGAAAAAAGTGCATCGACCTTAGAAGGAGAGGCGCCAAGCACAACCATAAAGTTTGTTCTGTGGCAAAGCGATCAGATTCCAAGTTCCACCCTTATCAAGGCCCGCCTTATTTTCGTAATCCAAGGACTCTTTTGTCACGTAAATGGAACCCAAGACCGCTCCGATGGTCCCCCCTACAGCAACATTCGAGAGGTGGTCTTGAGGACGATCGTAAAAACTAAGGGTGCTTATACCCAAAACCGCACCCCCTAAACTGCTTAACAATATTTTTGCAACCTGGGATCTCACAGTGGGCCCATCAGCGCGAGACTCATTGACCGCAAATGCTGAAGACCCAGTCGAAGTAATTAAAACGACAGCCATGAAGACTAATACCAAATTTTGCATAATTTTATTCTGCATATGAATGACTCCCATCTTCCCTGATTTCAAAATCAGTGAGTATAACTCCCGTGTTAAAATCGCGAACTTCGACATTTGCAACCTGCGAAAACAGCGGTCCTTCTTTCACAGCCGCAAGAAAAAGTGCTTCGCGTTTGTCGTCTATTTCTACGAGCACTTCCACGCAGCCATTAAAGAGATTTCTGACCCAGCCTTTAAGTTCTAACTTTTGCGCCTCCTGAAAAACATGCCGCCTGAACCCTACTCCTTGAACTCTACCTGAGATTATGATGTGCTTAACTGACATAGTACTTCCCATTCTTGGAGATCTAGCAAATGGAGACAACTAAAATTTTGGATTTGGCACCTTATATCGACCATACGTTGTTAAAGCCTGAAGCAACGCAAGAACAAGTTAAAAAGCTTTGTGAAGAGGCCTTGAAATACTCTTTTAAAGGCGTTTGCGTTAATTCCCGCTTTGTTTCGTTAGCCCATTCTATTTTGCGAAGATCGCCAGTTCTGGTCATTTCGGTGATTGGTTTCCCTTTGGGCGCTTGCTTAAGTGAAAGCAAACGTCACGAAGCTCTTTTGGCCACAAGCAAAGGCGCTCAGGAACTTGATATGGTTATTAATGTTGGTGCCATTAAAGAAAAATTGTGGAATTACGTGGAGGAGGACATCCGTGCTGTCACCGAGGGTGTCGAAATTCCGGTAAAAGTTATCTTGGAAACAGGCCTCCTAACGAATGACGAAATTTTCCAGGCCTGCAAAATCTCAGAGCTCGCGGGCGCTCGCTATGTCAAAACTTGTACAGGATTTGCCGCAGGTGGCGCTACCGTTGAACATATCAAGCTAATGAGAACTTCCGTTTCTCCTAGAGTCGAAGTAAAAGCCAGCGGCGGGATTAAAACCTTCGAGCAAGCAAAGGCTCTTGTCGAAGCTGGAGCAACCCGTTTGGGTACCAGCTCCGGAGTGCAATTAGTAACGGGGCAAGCGGTTTCCCCTCAATCATATTAACCAGTGATCTTAGATTTTGATCCGCAATGGAGTACCTATGAGCTTACCCTTTTTACCTGTGGAAGTAATTAAAAAAACTCGCGACAAAATTCCTTTGAGCGAAGCTGAGATACAATCCCTCATTAAAGGCTATACGAGTGGCGAAATTCCTGATTACCAGATTAGTGCGTGGTTGATGGCCGTTATTTTAAAAGGACTTAGTGCCGCAGAAACACTCGCACTCACCAAAGCCATGCTTCACTCCGGTTCAACCATTGATCTCAAAAATTTGCCGCAAAAAAAAGTCGATAAGCATTCTACCGGAGGCATTGGCGATAAAACAAGTTTGATACTGGGGCCGATCGTTGCGGCGTGCGGAGTTGTGGTGCCAATGATGTCAGGTCGGGGTCTTGGGCACACTGGCGGTACTCTCGATAAACTAGAAAGTCTTCCTGGCTTTAACACTCAATTGGATCTCGAAACCTTTACTGAATTGCTTAAACAATTTGGAGTCAGTTTTATTGGCCAAACAAAAGATATTTGCCCTGCAGACAAGAAGATGTATGCCCTTCGCGACGTTACAGGAACTGTGGAAAGCTTGGAACTCATTTCTGCTTCCATCATGTCGAAAAAGCTCGCTGAAGATCTCGATGGCCTGGTTTTGGATGTAAAGTTTGGAACAGGCGCATTTATGAAATCTTTTGACGACGCCAGGCGCCTGGCACTTTCATTGCAAGGAATTGGAAAAGGGGCTGGCAAAAAAGTAACCGCGCTACTCACAAATATGAATCAACCTCTTGGTGCTTATATTGGTAACGGTTTGGAAACTTTTGAATGTCTTGAAATCCTCGCCGGCAAAACATTGCTAAACAACAATGGATTAGATTTATATACTGACACTCGAGAATTGAGCCTCATCCTTTCTGCCCACATGATTTTGCTAGGGGAAAAAGCGAGTGACTATAATTCAGCATTGCAAATGGCGAATGATGTGCTTTCGACTGGCAAAGCCTTCCGTCTTTTCAAAGAGGTCTGCAAGGCTCAAGGTGGAAACATTGATGGGCTGCCCTTGGCTCCACACGCTGTGGAAGTCCGCGCCTCTCAAGGAGGCTACATTAGTCATTTCGAAGGTGAAAAAATTGGCATGTTGGGAATTAAGCTCGGCGCCGGGAGGGCCACGGTTAAAGACGAAATTGATCCGACAGCGGGCTTTAAAATTCATTTCAAAGTTGGTGAAAAAATCAATTCTAACGATGTTCTCTGGACAATTTATGGTTCCTCCCGTACACAAATCGATGCAATCCAGAATGATTTGTTAAAAACAGTAACCATTAGTGAAACTCAGCCAGAACCTTTTATTCTCGTGAAAGAAGTTTTGTACTAACAACTTTGTACCCTAAGAGGATTTATGCTTATTGAAAATCTCAATCAAACCGTTAGTTACTTGCAATCAAAGACCAAAATTAAGCCAACCGTAGGAATAATTCTCGGTTCAGGCTTGGGATCTTTTGTTTCACAAATACAGGTTGATGCAACGGTCTCCTATAAGGAAATTCCTCACTTTTCGGAGCCAAGCATTGAGGGGCATAGTGGTAAAATGATTTTTGGTACCGTGGGTAAAACACCCGTTGTTTGCCTACAAGGTCGAATTCATTTTTATGAAGGGCACACGATGCAAGTCGTTGTGTATCCGATGCGAACCTTAGCTCGCTTAGGAATTCATACCTTATTTGTAACTAATGCAGCCGGCGGCCTAGATCCCGCGATGGAGCCTGGCGATTTCATGATTATTAATGATCATATTAATCTCATGGGAACAAATCCATTGATGGGTCCGAATGAAAAACAACTTGGGCCTCGTTTTCCTGATATGACTGAAGCATACTCGCTTTCGCTCCAAGAAAAACTCGCTAAAGTTTTAACCGTACATAAAGTTCGGTTTCACAAAGGCATTTACTGCGCTCTTACAGGTCCAACTTATGAGACACCTGCTGAAGTCAGACATTTGCGCATGATTGGTGGTTCGGCCGTTGGCATGAGTACTGTTCCTGAGGTTATCGTTGCTAACCACATGGGAGTTAAAGTTTGTGGTGTCAGCTGCATCACCAATAAGGCCGCTGGTATATCGCCACAAAAGCTATCACACGCCGAGGTCACAGAAACCGCCAATAAGGTGGAAGCACAATTCACATCGTTCGTGAAAGACTTCATTGCCTCCCTCACACCATAACAGCCCGATCAGCAACTAAATTATGTTTAGCTGTGAAAGGTACCCGGAGGGAAAATCCCTCCGGTAGGTAGGTACCGCGGGGTCTTGGGAGGTCCACCCCTAATTTCAATTTTTACTATCCAATTAGTTTCAATGCCATTTGTGGCGCAGCATTGGCTTGTGATAAAGTACTCACTGAAGCGTTTAGTAAGATATTGTTTCGAGTGAGTTCCGCAGTCGCCATAGCTACGTCTGTGTCTCTGATTCGTGAATTGGCTGCAGCCAGATTCTCATAAGACACTCCTAAGTTATCTACCGTTGAGCCTAGACGATTTTGGAGAGCACCGAGGTTAGCTCTGAAGCCATTGGCTTTAACCTGTGCTTCATCAATTGTGTCTAAAGCTTCTTGCGCGCCTTCTTTTGTCGAAAAATCAATGCCTTCGATGCCCAGTGCTGATGCTGTTGCATTTGTTTCTGCGGCATCATAGGAGATACGATCTAATTTTTGGTCGTTATTGGCGCCAACTTGGAAATCAAATTTAACGCCCGTTCCATCGAGGAGATTAACTCCACTAAATTTAGTTGTTCTTGCAATTCGATCTGCCTCTTCCGCTAAGTTTTGAACCTCTTTGTTAATGAAGCCACGCTCTCTATCTCCGACCGTGTCAGATGAAGCTTGAATTCCGAGTTCACGCAGTCGAGTCATGATGTTTGAGATCTCGTGCAAACCACCCTCAGCTACTTGCACCATGGAGATACCGTCGTTGGCGTTACGAGAAGCTTGTTGTGAGCTTCTGCCCATTGCTTTTAAGTTTTCACTGATACTGAGGCCCGCGGCATCGTCAGCAGCTTTAGTGATTCGGCTTCCCGAAGAGAGCTGAGCAAAACTCTTTTGAATTTCGCGCTGTGCTCCCGACATGCTTCTCTGTGCATTCACCGATGCTACGTTAGTTGTAATTCTCATTCCCATAAGGACCTCCAATTAGGTTATGAGAACTCCGTTTCCAGTCTAAGGTTGAGGTTCCTACTCCTCTTGCTTTGACCGCCCTTCCTTCGGGCTTAGTTGCTTTTGTTACTCACAACCAACCTATCGGCGAGGTCTTGTCGCCCTTTAGTCGAGTGAACGAAATCTAGACTAAAGCCAGATAGGAACTGGACCAAGTGCTAGGAATTCAGGACTCAAATCGAGTAATTTCCTGGACCTTTGCCGAGGAAAACTGGACCAGTGGCGGGTACCAGAAGTCTGGTCGCCTTAGGTCTAATCGAGTCGAGGGAACACCTAAGTCGGGCTCCACTTTTAAAATGGAGTGTCCGTTTTGATTATGCTGCTGAAGATCTTTCAATTGCGTTTTGCCTGCCATGAGGTGGATTGAATTGTCTCCTCCCCTGTGATAGTTGAGTCGGCAAAATAGAAATGCTTTTCCCTTGAATGAGAGGCCTATCCAATGAGTACACAGCCGTTGAACGCTCGTCCTGAGTTATTAATGCCAGCAGGCTCTTTAGAAAAACTTCGTTTTGCCTATTCCTATGGAGCCGATGCCGCCTATGTTGGCGTTCCCTTGTTTTCCCTTCGGGCTCGAGAGAATGAATTTAATCTCGAAGCACTTAAGGAGTCCATTGACCTAGCAAAATCCCTCAACAAGAAACTTTACGTCACTGCAAATATCTTTGCTCGTAACCGCAAAATCAAAGAATTCGATCGTCAGATCAGTGACTGGGCGGCGCTTAAACCTGATGCTTTAATTATGAGTGATCCTGGCTTGATTGCCATGGTGAGAGAGAAGCATCCTGAAATTCCGATTCATCTATCGGTTCAAGCAAATGTTATGAACTGGCAAGCAGTTAAATTTTTCCATGAACAAATGGGCGTGGAGCGAGTCATCCTCAGTCGTGAATTGCAGGTTAATGAGATTAAGGAAATCCGCGATCGAGTGCCTACCGTCGAACTAGAAGCCTTCGTTCATGGTGCGATTTGTATCGCCTATTCTGGCCGCTGTTTAATGTCGAGCTACTTTAGTTATCGAGATGCCAACCAAGGAGTTTGTGATAATTCCTGCCGTGAAAAGTTCCACCTCTTTGAAACTAAAAAAGATACTTCGGAGTACTATCTCGAAGACCTTCGCAATAAAGGCGAACTTTATCAAATTGATGAAGATGAACATGGCACCTATATTATGAATGCAAAGGATCTTCGCTTAATTGGACATATTCGCGAAATTGTTGATGCCGGCGTCTGCTCCTTAAAAGTCGAAGGAAGAACAAAATCTGAATATTATGTCGCTATGGTGACTCGCGCTTATCGCCAGGCCATCGACGATATGATGCAAGGTAAGACTTTTGATCCTGAGCTTTTGAGAGAATTAGACAAAGTTGCTAACCGAGGTTATCACACGGGATTCATGGTTCAAGCACCCAAAGTAGAGGGTCAAAACTATGATACAAGCGTTCCACGCCACTATTCACAAAAGTTTGGTGGCATCGTGGCAACAAACGAAGCGCCAGCAGGCTATTTACCTATCGAGGTTAGAAATAAAATTAAATTAGGTGATGCTGGTGAGCTTATTACTCCTGACAATAAAACCATCGCTTTCAAGGTTGAAAAAATCTTAAATGCTAAGGGAGAGTCGGTAGCTGCGGCCCATGGTGGAAGTGGTGTGTTCTTTATAGAGAGTTCGATACCAGTTCCTCCAATGAGTATTTTAAGTTTGTCGGTTTCAAATACCTAGCATCTGCTGAAAAAGGCCAACTTCTGCGTTGGCTTCGCTTCATCTCTCACTCAACGTAGGGGAACTACGCCTCATTCGATTTGAAGCTTGCCGCCTTGAATTTGGCTCTTTTTCAGCAGAATCTACCTAGGCCCTAGTGGGAACTGAGATGTGGAAGCAAACGCTTTCCCCGCCAATGCCAAGTCAGATAAGTCCCTAAAATTCCGATATAGGCTCCCGCAAGCACGTCCCCTAAATAATGTTTCTCTAAGATAACCCGCGACATTCCAACAAAACCGGCAAAAATAAAAAAGTATTTGGTGCCTTTCGGGTGCAGGGTAGACAAGAACGCCGCTAAAGTAAAACCAACCTGAGTGTGACCAGAAGGATAGGACTGGAAGTTCCAGTCGAGGGTGAATGGCTGAAAATTGATGGGCAAGAAATCGGGACTGTTATAAGGGCGACTCCGTCCAAAGATCGCCTTTAAACCAAGTACCATGACTCCCGAAACCAAAAAGCTTAAAAACATATAATTAAAGTGCCCGCGCGCTTCAGCGATCCTCTTAGTCCAACTCAAGTGAGTCAGCTGTTGGGAAAAGACCCGTGCCAATAAATAACCGAGAATTGAAATGAGAAAATAGGTGTCTCCTAACCCAAACCAAGAAAAGACGTTAGCAACCGGTTCAAGATCACCATTGAAGGAATCGTGAACCCATCGGGTCAAAGGCTGATCAAAATAAAAAATCGATAGAATTGAGAGAACAATCAGGCCAACGCCCAACAGAACTATCTGTTGCCCATTCCAGTTCACGATAAAGGATTTTTTAGTTAGTTTTTTGGTCATAGAGTCCTCGGTGGCAAAACTTAATATTGGGTTCTATCCGGTTTGTTAACCCATTCTTCAAAAACCGTAAAGGCTTCTGAACGATCTACTTGAATCATAGCGATCTTGCGTTGCGCAAGAGGGGTGTTGATTTCATGATAAAGATATTCATCATCAAACTGAATGGAAGCGGCATCTTTTCTGGTATTGGCAAAGTAGATCTTTTCTATCCGAGCCCAATAGATGGCCGCTAAACACATCGGACATGGCTCGCAGCTAGTATAGATTTCACAACCGTATAAATCAAATGAATTTAGCTTTGTGCAGGCTTGTCTTATCGCCATCACTTCAGCATGGGCGGTGGGATCATTTGATGACGTAACATTGTTCCAGCCTTCCGAAATAATTTTCCCGTCTTTTACGACGACAGCGCCAAATGGTCCTCCATGATTCAGATTCATGTGTTCACGGGACAGCTCTATCGCTCGTTTCATAAACGGATTTGGCATATTTTCTCCTTGCCTGCTAACGTCATTTTAATTGAGCTGGAATCAGCTTGTCAGGCTTTTCTATCAATTCCTTGAAAATTAATAGAAAAATTTTGGATTCCTTGCAGATTCCCCAAACATCGCTAAACTGAAGACATGAAACAAATTTATTTAATTTTTTTGTTGTCGCTAGCTCTTTCACCAGTTCACTTATTCGCCAAAGCTCAACAGCGCATAGTCACTATGAATTTGCACTGTTTCGAAGATCATTGGGAATTTCGTCTTCAAAACATCTTAGATTATATCATATCAGTAGATGCGGATGTGATCTCATTTCAAGAAGTGTGTACGGAACCGGAGACTCAGATAATTCAGATAGCTTTTATTTATGATTATTTACGAACCCATAATTACCCTGTCCAATCAATTGCGGAACAATATACTCACCCTGCTTGGAATCGTTATGATGAATATCTTCTGATGGTTTCAAAGCATCCAAGTCAGGCGATTGATAAAGGATTTCTTCCAAAATCGCTAATGCAAAGAGGTTATATCGCGCTCTTGATTGAAGGTAGCTGGTATATTAATTTACATTTGGAATACCTCCAAGAAAACGCATCGATGCGACGTACCCAAATTGAGTATGTTCAAAATAGATTTGAACAGGCACCTCAGATCATCATGGGCGACTTTAACTCTTCTCCTGAATCTTTCGAACAACATCTGCTTTGGGAACGAAAATATACTCCCGTATTTCCTGGCGATACATTTATTGGGCACGACAATAATGGCCAAAATAAAATCGATGGCTTTTGGGTCTCCACTCAATACATGTCGCAGGTTTCTCACCACTCTGGTAAAGTGATACTCAACCAGAAGGTTAAAGATCAGTATTTGAGTGATCACTTTGGTGTGATGTTGAATCTATTTTTTCACTAAATTCTAGAAACTAAAAGAGGAGGTTACCCTCCCCTTTATTTATTATGCTGCAGATGCGGCGGTCGGTGATTTTGGCCTTTTGCCCCCACCCTTGGGTACTGGAGTCTTTTTCCCCTTGGCGTTGCGGTCATAGGCTACACTGAAAACCTCATCAACATTTTCGACAAACACGAAATTCATCTTGTCTTTGAATTCTTTTGGTATATCTACGATATCTTTTTTGTTCGCAAGAGGAATCACTATGTTCTTCACTCCTGCAGAAAGAGCAGCCAAACATTTTTCTCTAATCCCACCCACTGGAAGCACTCGACCTTGTAGAGTTACTTCACCAGTCATTGCAATGTCGTGTCTTACTGGGATATCTGACGCCAAGCTGACTAAAGCTGTGGTCAGAGTCACGCCGGCAGAAGGACCATCTTTTGGAATGGCACCAGCTGGTAAGTGAACGTGTACTTCATACTTCTCGAAAAAGTCTTCAGGAATTCCGAGTTCTTTGTAATGAGCCTTTGCATAACTCCACGCAGCCTGGGCTGATTCTTTCATTACATCTCCCAGTTGCCCGGTAAGTCTTAAGCCGCCAGAGCCTTTCATTTTCAAGGCTTCGACATAAAGCACTTCACCACCGGCCTGGGTCCAAGCAAGACCGGTAACGATACCCACTTGCGGGTCTTTCAAGCTTTCATCTCGCAAGAAACGGGGAGGACCAAGAAGTTCAACCACTGACTCAGGTGTGATTTCCACGTGTTTCGCTTCATTCATCACAACCATTTTTGCGACTTTCCGGCAAATAGAACCAACTTCTCTTTCAAGATTTCTTAATCCGGCTTCCCGAGTGTAATGAGAAATTACGTAGGCAAGTCCAGCATCAGTAAAAGTGATATTCTCTTTGCTGATACCATTATTTTCAATTTGGCGCTCTACCAAATGTTTGTTAGCAATGAGCAACTTATCATTTTCGGTGTAACCAGAAATTTGAATCACCTCCATGCGATCTTTCAATGCAGGCGGAATGTTTTCCAAAACGTTTGCCGTTGCAATGAAAAGCGCATTGCTGAGATCAAAATCCACATTGAGATAGTTATCGCGAAATGCCACGTTTTGCTCTGGATCAAGCACCTCGAGCATCGCGGCACTTGGATCTCCTCTGAAATCACTTCCTAATTTATCAATTTCATCGAGTACGATAACTGGATTTTTAGTTTTCACCTGACGGAGAGCCTGTACAATTTTACCTGGCATTGCTCCTACATAAGTTCTTCTGTGTCCGCGAATCTCAGCTTCGTCCTTTACGCCACCAAGTGCTACACGGAAGTACTCACGACCCATCGAACGAGCGATCGATTTGCCAAGTGATGTTTTTCCGACCCCGGGAGGGCCAGCAAAACACAAAATCGGCCCCTTCATATCACTCTTTAACTTTCTAACTGCTAGGAACTCAAGAATTCTGTCCTTAACTTTTTGAAGATCATAGTGATCTTCATCAAGAACTTTCATGGCACGGTCCAGGTCTAAATTGTCTTCTGTCTTTTTATTCCAAGGCAAGTCAATCAATACATCAAGGTAGGTTCTGACCATTGAAGCCTCTGAAGCATCCGGATGCATGCGCTCAAGACGAGTCAGTTGCTTAAGAGCTTCAGTCTCTACTACTGATGGCATTTGGGACTTAATAATCTTTTCGCGGAGTTCATCCATTTCTTCAGCTTTTGAATCTTGCTCACCGAGCTCACTCTTTATAGCGCGCATTTGCTCCCTCAAGAAATATTCACGCTGTGATTTAGACATTTCGTCTTTTGCCTGATTGCGAATCTTTTGTTGCATTTGTAGGACTTCAAGTTCTGCAGACAAGAGATCGTTCACTAACTTTAAGCGTTCTTTATGGCTTGCCGTCTCGAGAATTTTTTGTGCGTCAGTTATTTTCAATCCGATATTGCTGGCAATCAAATCGGCCAAACGGCCTGGGTCAGATACGTCGTCAAGCACTAGGAGAATATCTGGAGAGAGCACTCGGCCTAGTGCAATTACTTTTTCAATTTGCTCTTTTGCGGTACGAATCATCGCTTCGTATTCTACGAGCGCCGTTGAGTTCTGATTTTCTTCGATAACTTCAACTTCCGCTTCGTAAGAAGGAGCCGTTTTGACATATTTTTTAACTCGGGCTTTCGCCACCCCTTTGATGAGAATCTTAACTCTGCCGTCTGAGAGTTTTCTCATTCTCATAATCTCCGCAATGGTACCGACTTGAAAAATGCTATCCGGTTGCGGATTTTCATCGGTTACCTCCTTTTGTGATACCAAAAAGATGAGGCGATTTCTTGTTAGTGCGTCTTCCACTGAGCGGATAGAAGCCTCTCTTCCTACAAAAAGTGGTAAAATCATGTAGGGAAAGACGACGATATCACGAACGGGTAACATCGGTAGTACAGACGGCATTTCAACTGACTTATCATCAAAACTCATAGAGCTCCTCCGCAGTTAGCGAGCACTGGAACTTCCCACGGAAGTTCTTTTTCTCTAAACCCTTCTCGGAACCCTATGAAATTACCTTTATGATAAATCTGTAAAATTGGACCATTTGGAGGTGTTTTTAGACCTAGCTCTGGAACTATCTCTACTAATTACCGTCCAGAACTAGGCCTTTTTCATGACTTACAACTTGCTTCGCGCTCCTCTTGGCACTCGATGCAAAATAGCGCAAATGGTCTGGCTTCAAGACGCTTTGGAGAAATAATTGCTCCGCAATCTTCGCATTTACCATAACTTCCATCTGCAAGTTTGCTGAGCGCACGGTCGATCTGTAACAAGATCGTACGATCACGCTCGTGAATTTGATATGACAATGTCAAGTTTGTGTCGACTGTGGCAATTTCAGCTTCATCAGCACGAGAAAATCCAATCTCTTCCTCACGCTGCTCTCGCGAAAACTCTACAGACTTGTTTAAGATTGCACTCCTCCGCGCAACCAAAGCCTGCCGCATCGACATCAAGTTGGCATCCTGCATCCTACCCCCCTCCAAAATCCCCCTTAGGATAATGTGTAAAACACAATGGACACTTTGATGAATTCTGGAGTTAGTCCTAACTGAAAACTTCTGTCACCAAAAAAATAAATCTTGCTGACTAAATAAACAAACACCTAACGCTCTCCGCCTAAATCAGGATTGAGAGCATTAATTAAATTTAAGATTTTAATGAAGAGCAATAATCATTGCTTGTTTAGAGACTTAATTTGGTTGCTGTCGATCGAATATAAATAAAGTGGCTTTGAAAATTCCCGACCTTCACCGATAGTGATGGGCCCGACCAATCCAGAAACAGGCGTTAATGATTTTAATTTTTCCCGAAATTCTTCTCGCGTTCTTACATTTTCTGATAAGACTCTGCTTAACAGGAGTCCTGTTTCATAGCCCTGAACTTCAAATGCACCTGGAGTCTCGTTAAAATTTGCTTGATACTGTTTGATAAAATGCTGGGCTTGGGTTCCTTTGGCGCTAACAGGTGCGCCATCAACAAAAATTATTTGATTTGCTGAATTAGCAACTCTTTTAATAATCGCATCATTGTTCCAAAGATTCGGTCCAATCAATTTGGTCCCTTTAACTCCATTAAAGGCTAGCATTGCCGATATTTGACCTAAAGCTTTTATTCCATCCGCAATAAAAATGGCGTCAAAATCCATTACTGGAGTCAAAACGTCATCGTCAGAACGCGCGCGCTGACTAGTGCCTCGCATACGGTCAGCGCGTTGCTTAGAGGCCCACTTTGCCTCTTCTTGCCGTTCTTCCAAATAAAAAGTACCAACAAGTCTTTGAACAGGTCCGGAAAAGTCGTTCTCATCGGGATCATAACTTTGCGCAGCTCTGATTTCTCCACCCCTTGCGACCACTTCGTCCCAAAAGAGGTTTGCATATTCAACCCCAAATTTATCATTTGGATAAATAATGGCAAAACGACGCATGCCTAAGTCTTTCATGCATCTTTTAACAAGGTACCTAACTTGCATTTCGCTTGTCATACCAAAACGAAAAATGTTTTCACCAATTCCAGTGAGTCCTGATTTTTGCGATAAAGCCAAGTTAGGAACATTTAGTACTTGAGACTCGTCGGCTACGGCATTTGCTGTCTTACTCAAAAGACTGCCGACAACGGCAACCACATTGTCCTCTTGCACTAACTTTTCCACACCCTTACGCGCTAGATCTGGATTTCCTTCGCTATCAACTATCGCTAACCGAACAGGACTGACACTTTCACCGTCTAACCCAAGACCAATCTGGAGGCCTCGCAAAACTTTCTGACCAAGTGTCGCGTGTTTACCAGAAAGTGGCAATACGGCACCAATAGTTGTGGCATTTACTTGGCTTGCCATTTTGAGTTGTTCAATTTTTTTCTGGGAGAGTTCGGCTAAATCAGTCTCAGGTAAAAACTGTGATACTTTGGAAAAGGCACTTGTGGCGGCATCCACATCTCGTTGACTTAAATAAATTTGTGCCAGCCGATAAGCCGCATGACCACGGAGAAAACCATAGTCTGAATCTCCAATGATGCCATCGAGTTGGTCTCGACTCATAGTTTCGATCAATTGCAAAGCCTTGGCTCTGTTTTTGAACTCAGCTTCGCCCTGTGAATTTGCAGTTAAGTCAACATAGGCCTTAGCAATCTCCAGCGGGTTAATACCTTCTGACTCCATCGCTTGAACCTTGAAGGTCTTGAGGTCTCTAATATTTTCGGCGGGAATTTCAAAGTTAGTTAAACAGTAATCAACGCCTTTTTTTAAGCGGTCCCAATCCTGACCTGTTTGAAATGATCTTCCAGCCAATTGACATAACTTAAAGCGTCTATCGCCTCCAAGGCTAGAGCGAGCGGAACGTAAGTAAGCTAAACCAGCATCAGAGTGCTTGCCAATTTTTGTGTATTCTTGAGCTAGCATTAACTCAATTTCGGGCTCAAACTCAGTTCCTTTGTAGGTGCCACGTTCCTGAGTTAGCAAAACAACATTTTCCTCCGGCTTGCTGTTTTTAACTTGTTTCTTAAGATGAAGAATTCCTTTTTGTTGTTCCCCCATTGAAGGCTTGATGTCTTTGGCCGGAGTTGAATCAACTTCGGGTAATGATGAGCATGCAATATTTGTAAAAATAAATACCGGAGCTAATAAACCGACCAGAATTCTCATTTCTTCATCCTTAAGTAGTTAGTCATCTTTTCCTTGAATGATCGTACCATGGGTGTTTCACCAATCAATTGGTTTAACTTTTCGACAAGCTCTCGGCCTTCAAATGAGATTTCATCGGGGGTATCAATTACGACTTTGACCAGCATATCCCCAGCCCCGAAACCGCCCACTTTGGTAAAGCCTTTACCTTTGAGTCTAAAAATTTGCCCGGAATGAGTTCCGGAGGGAATTTTCAGCGAAGCTTTCCCTGTTAAAGTCGGGATATCCACTTGGCAACCTAAAATCGCATCAGTAAAAGAGATAGGCAGTTCGATAACGCAATCGTTAGCTTCTCGTCTAAAGAGGCTGTGATCCTGAATATTAATAACGACAAAACGGTCTCCGGATGCACCATTATTGACGCCACCATCTCCCTCGCCTCGGAGTTTTAAACGCTGCCCCTGTTTTACCCCTGCAGGAACGGTAACGATTAATTTAGCACTCTCTTCAACATTGTTACGAACACGTATAAAATGAATGGCTTTTTCGCAACCTTGAGCCGCTTCTTCTAACGAAAGATTGAGGGTATAACGAAGATCTGCTCCTTTTGCCGATCTTGGCCTATGGGAAAAACCTCCGCCTCGGCCCCCACCAAAAATATCGCCAAAAACTTCTCCGAAGATATCTTGGAAAGGGTCGCCACCAGCATGACCACCAGCTCCACCAAATGGTCCTCCGGGTCCGCCGCCAAATCCCTGTGCGCCTGCGTGACCAAACTTATCATAGCCAGCGCGCTTCTGATCATCGGAAAGAACCTCATAGGCCTCAGTAATCTGCTTGAACTTTTCTTCGGCTGCTTTATTACCCTGATTTTTATCCGGGTGGTATTGCATCGCTAGGCGTCGGTATGCTTTCTTAATTTCCTCAACGGTTGCTGTTCTCGATACGCCCAGCAAACTATAGTAATCTTGTTTAGACACCTTAGATTCCCTCCCTAAAAACCAACCAGCGAATTTAATTAAAAACCAGGACTAATTCACTTTTGGTTTGGCCTTCGCCACAATCACTTGCGCTGGACGAATCAAGCGGTCATGAAGTTTATAAGCAGTTCTAAAAGCTCGAATAATATGTCCTTCAGCCACGGTATCTGATTCCTCTGCCCCCAAAGCTTCATGAAGATTTGGGTCAAATGGAAGGCCTTCACATTTAACCTCAGTGACTCCAAACCGAGCTAAAACGGTTTTAAGCTCAGAGGCTGTCATCTTTACGCCTTGAGAATAAACTTCGAGATTATCGTTCGTGAGTTTTGTATTCAATGCCCGATCAAAATTATCAACGACTGAAAGAACCTCATTAACCAAACGCTCGGAACCATATTTAGAAATTTCAGCTCGCTCTTTAATGGCGTTACGTTTGTAAGTTTCAAATTCAGCCCGCAGATAAAGGTAGTCATTTTTCCACTTTTCGACTTGTTGATTCAACTGTTCAACAACTTCAGCGCCTACATTATTAGCAGTTGACTGATCCGCAGTTTTTTCGTTCTCGTTTTCTGGCTTTGAATCCATTTTGCTTTCTTCCGACACATTAACCTCCAAATACAATACCAATACTGTAAAATGTGAATCTCAATCACAATTTGTCAAACAGACATAACTATTTTAAAAAGGTGCAGGCTTCAAAAACCTGATTGCTAATTAACACCCCTTCTTTAGAGAGTCGCCACCGGCCTTTAGACATCTCCAACAAGCCCCTCGTTTCCAACTTTTTTAAAATCTCAAGCAGCTCTTTTTTTCTTTCAGGCCCAAATTTTTTCTCAAGTTCGTCCAGACTAAGGCCGTGCTTAATTCGTAAATAAACATGGCAAAAGTCGGTAAGGGCCTGATGTTCTTTAAGTGTTTCAAACTGTTCTGAACCCCGGTAATCTACGACAGAAGTCGCACCTTGAATAGGCAAAGTTTCCATTTTTTTTATGTATTGGTTTATGTTGTTAACATTCCAAAATCTTTTGCCCCAAGCATCATCCTTTATATAAGAATGTGCTCCTAACCCGATGCCCCAGTACTCACTGTCAGTCCAATATATCATGTTGTGACGTGACTCATACCCAGGTTTTGCAAAGTTACTAATTTCGTATCGCTCCATTCCCATATTTGAAAGTGCATTTTCAATGACCTCAAACATTTCGACCTGGTCCAACTCTGGCAATCTTACTTTTGCCAAAGGATGACCTTCGGGGACGGTTAAACAGTAGGCAGATAGGTGCCGGGGGGCAAAATGTCGAACCCACGCTAAGTCCTTTTCTAAGTCCTCTCGGCTCTGCCCCGGAAGGGCAAATAATAAATCAAAGGTATAATTGAGGTTACGGCCCGAAAGTAAATCCAAAGTCTTTCGAGTATCCGCGGCATCATGTTCGCGACCCACGCGCTTCAAAAGCTCGTCTTTAAAAGTTTGGGCACCCACACTGAAGCGATTGATTCCGGCTTGTAAATAAATATCGAGTCTGCTTTCATCGATGGTTGCAGGATTTATTTCAATGGTGATTTCAATCTCTTTAGAAAAAATAAATCCCATTTGTTTAATAGAGCTCAGAGTGGCAACGAGCAGTTCTGGCTCGACTAACGACGGGGTGCCCCCACCAAAATAGATGGTATCGACAACACAATCAATTAACAGAGGCCCATAAACCTGTATTTCTTTCTTAACGAATTCGATATACTCTGAGGGAGGCAGGATCGACGATTTTTCATAAGTTGCAAAATCGCAATAACTGCAGCGTTGAATACAATAGGGAATGTGAATATAAATACCAAATGCCATCGGGAGTTTTCTCAAGTGAAGTATAAGAAAATACAACTTAAAAATGATCTTAACGTACTTTTTATCGAAAGCCACAAATCACCGGTTATCTCAGTGCAAATGTGGGTTAGAACTGGAAGTGCTGATGAAGCTACCCCAGAGCGTGGCATTAGTCATTTCATTGAACATTTAGTCTTTAAAGGCACTCCAAGCTTTAAAGTGGGTGAAATTGCAAAAACAGTTGAAGGCTGTGGAGGAGAGTTGAATGCCTATACATCCTTCGATCAAACAGTCTACTATGTAACTATGCCCTCTAGCGAAGCAAATACCGCACTTAAAGTTGTTCGCGAAATGACTTCATGCCCAAACTTCGACCAGTCAGAAGTTGATAACGAGCGCGAAGTTGTCATCGAAGAGATTAAACGTGGGCTTGATTCTCCAGGTAGAGTCGCGAGCCAACTGCTTTTTTCAACCGTTTATAAGAAACATGCCTACGGCATCCCAGTCATCGGTTACGAGAAAATCATTAAGAAGGTTCCTATCAAGACGCTTCGTTCGTATTTTGATGGCCGCTATCATCCAAAAAATATGTTCTTGGTTGTGGCTGGCAACCTTAACTCTAAAGACCTTGTTAAGGAGCTCAAGCTGTTTGATGTGCCTCTGAGTAAAAAATTTCGCTCAGTGAAAAGAGTTAAAGAGCCTGCGCAAAAGTCACCTCGGATTAAAGTTGCTACCTCTACTTTTCAAGACAACTTTTTCCACCTTGGATTTAGAGTTCCCAACGCGAAACATAAAGATGTTCCCGCACTCGAGGCCCTTGCCATGATTCTTGGCCAGGGTGATAGTTCACGCTTGGTGCATAGACTGCGTATTGAACAGCATCTCGCAAACACCATTGGCTCCAGCCTTTTTGCCCCCAACGATGATGGGCTATTTTTAATCTCCGGAACCTATAAACAAGACAAGTTTGAGATTCTAATCAATGAGGTGATTAAGAGCGTTTTGGAAGTCCGGTCTTCTTTGGTACTGGCCGAAGAACTCGCCAAGGTAAAGGTTAATATTGAAAGTGAGCAATACTTTTCACTTGAGACTGTCGATGGACTATCGCGAAGCCTCGGTTCATGGGAGTTTCTCTTTAAAGATCCCTCTCAATTTGAAAAATACCTAGAACAAATTCAAAAACTCACACCTCAAGATCTTGTCCGTGTGGCTCGCAAGTGGATTGTCCCTGAAACCCTAACCTTTGTGTCAATAACAAAAGATACTGCAGCCACAAAGAAGTTATTTACCAAAGCACTTTCCGCTTTTAAAGCTGGTCTTAAGAACGAAGTGTCCCTCAATCAAGTCCTCAAACAAAAAACGACTAAAGCAAAAGCGAAAGGGCTAGGTAAAATTAATCTTAGTGTTAACAAAGCTCACACTGAGCAATTAACTTTAGACTCAGGTGCAACATTGCTTCTCCGAAAGATTACCGAGACGCCTCTGATCTCAGTGAAAGCCGCTTTTGCGGGAGGCATACGAGCTGAGCCAAGTGACCGCAGATCTATTGTTGAGCTTCTTTCAAGATCTTGGATTGGAGATATCGGTGACCTAAAAGAACCCGATGTCTATCAGTTCTTTGAATCTCGTGCAGCTGCTATTGGTGCCTTTTCGGGCCGCAATTCGGTGGGACTTAACGCCGATATGTTAAAACCTTTTGAAAAAGATTGTGGTGATCTATGGGCAAAATTTCTAGCCAAACCCTCTTTCCAAGAAGCTATATTAGAACGAGAAAAATCGGTTCTCACTCATCAAATTCAAAGTCGGAATGACAAAGGCGCACAACGAGCTATCTTGAAACTTCAAGAAATCCTTTTCCAAGGTCATCCCTATCAATTTGATCTTATGGGCACCGAAGACAGTGTCGATCTCGTAAAACCAAAAGATTTAACTGACTATTGGACCAAAGTTTCGCATCCACAAAATTTAGTAATTTCTGTGAGTGGCAATATCAATTTAGACTATTGGAAAGACCTCGTACAAAGTACCACAAGCACACTCGCACCGGGTGATAGAATTAACAAATCTTTTTCAGCTAGACCACCAAAAGAACCTACTACCCATCATCAAGTCCTAAATCGAGAACAGACCCATATTGCATTGGGATTTCCGGGTATATCCTTGAAGAATCCTGACCGCTATATTTTGCAAATCATTGATAGTTTGCTGTCGGGCCAAGGCGGTCGTCTTTTCCTGGAGTTGAGAGATAAAAATTCCCTTGCCTATTCTGTGGGACCCATTCACATGGAAGGTATTGAGACCGGCTATTTTGGAGCCTATATTGGTTGCTCACCTGAGAAAACCGAAAGAGCCATCGAAATGCTTATTGCGGAATTCCAAAGACTCATCAAAGAACCTGTTTCAATGGAGGAACTAGCAAAAGCGAGGCGCTATATTGTGGGTCGCCACCACATCGAAATGCAGAGCACGACTCATGTGAATACGTTGATACTATTTGATGCCCTCTATGATCTGGACATCAATGAAGCCTTTGAAATTGAGAAAAGATACAATGCCATCACGCCTAAAGACATTCAACGTGTGGCCAAAGAGATTTTTTCTCAGCCACCAGTAATTTGCACCGTTGGGCCTAACCCCAACGCCAATTGACTCTGCTGAGGGGGCCAACTTCATCGTTGGCTTCAGCCCAAATCGAATATGGCTTTTTCTCAACAGAAGCTATTTAGATTCTGCTGAAAAAGAGCCAAATTCAAGGCGCCAAGCTTCAGATCGAACGAGGCGTAGTTCCCCTACGTTGAGTGAGAGATGAAGTGAAGGCAACGCAGAAGTTGGATTTTTTCGGCAGAATCTATTTAGACCCGCCTGATGGTCGTTCTTCAATTGAAGGAGAGTTCTGCGCCTCTGGTGCTGGCCCAATCGTTGGATTCAGGCTCTCACTATTAGTAGTATCCGTTTTCTCCTGTCGACTTTGATCGGGCTTTAAAATTGGGCCTTTTGGATCAGAACCAATCGAGAAGCGAGCGACCGCCGCTAAATAAATTTCGATGAATGATTCATTAGAATTAGCTGCCGTCACATTGTAACCAAATTCTGCCGCCAAATTGACTGAGCTTAATACCCAAATACGTTGGATGGCAGCTTGTGCGGCAATGCCAATCGGAAATGTTTTTTTGTAACCGACGGCACTTGAGGGTAAAGGTGCATTTGTTGAAGCTGACTTAATCTCCATATTCGTTTGTGAAAAACCAAAACCAAATCGGCCCTGCCAAACATCATAGAGAAGCACTCTTGATTGCACACCCAGAATATTCGAAGTGACTTGATATTTTCGAACCTCACTGTAGCCTGTCGAAGGAAAAGCAAAGGCCTCACTCTTATTCGCTGATACTCGCTGAAAATAGGGCCCCCATTTGATTCGTTCATTGAAGGGCAAATCCAATCCAACCTCTAGGTGAGTGCTTGGTGTATCTAGACCATTTCCTGGTGCGCCCATTCCATAACCTAGCCATACCAGACTTTTGTTCCCAAATTTTGTATATTTCAAGTTTTCATCGTCTTTGTTTGGCGTAGCTGTCCCATCAGGGTTGCTGGCTTGATCAACAGAAGTTGTTTGCTCAAGATTAACCGGTTGGTCGCTATCTACTGGCTTCACGTTTTGAGGGGTCGAGCCTGTTGTTTCACCCTCTTGCGACTGTTGAGCCTCTACATTGATCGCAATCAATAGAAACGCTGCTAAAAAAAGATTATGACTTTTAATTGTTCTCATATCAAAATTCTAGATATAGGGGCTCGATAATGCATCGAATTTTTCCAACACTCATATTTATTTTGGTAAATCTCTATCTTCACCCCCTATGGTCGGCTTCGGGAAAACCTAAGCCGTGGGGTTTAGCTCTTAACCTGGGGTGTACTAATATTTCTTTTAGTGGCGTCAGTGGCTCGGATTTTTCTTCCTTCACCCACTATCAGTGGGATTTTTCCATTCAGCACTTTCGGCAAAAAGGTTGGCAGTGGTTTGGACTTGGCAGCACACAAATTCCCGGACTGGCGTTTAAGGATGTTCGTTGGAGCGACGGCAATTATGGTGACTACTCGGCCACCTTTCAGACTTATTATGCTTTTGTTGGTGGTGCTCACGGCAAATTTCGTTGGGCGCTTCTTGGTGGCTACGAATCCATAACCTGGAAGGGCTCTCCCGCGTCTGGTCCCAACAAACCGAATTACTTTACTAATGGTGTTTTGATGGGCTGGGACTGGAAGCAAAAAGGTAGATTCAATTTTCCGATTTATATGCGCTATTGGCGCAAACCCCATCGTCAGGTGACTTTTATTAATTACCCAAGTGATTCTGTTAATGCAAATCCTGGTTCTGAATTTGATATTTCCATGGGGGTTCATTTTGGATTTTAGATTCAAAACAAGCACAGGTTTCATAATTGGCATCATGATGGGCCTCACACTCTTATCTTGTAACTACAGTTTTAACAATTATAGGCCAACGCCCTCTTCAACTATCTCACTTAGCCTTGCTAGTTTGGTTATTGAAACACCAACAACGGCAGAAGTTACTGACTCAGTATTCCGACTAAAAGCCACTGGTACTGCAGATTATGGCTGTTCCTACGATAACTCCGGAAATCCCAATACCGCCGTCACCGGGATCGATCCGCTAGATTCAGATCCAATCAAGAGTACGACTGATCGAACCGCAATGACTATTACAACTCCGTCCATAATGTATGTTCGGTCTGTTAAAATGCGAATCATCAAAAACTCTGGGCCTACAGGATTTGTCTCTATAGATCTAAATACTGCTTCCGCCGGAGTTCCAACAGACATCAACTTGACCAGCACAGACACTTTGGATTTAACACCCCTTACAAGTTCATTTGAAGGGAACTTATTGAGCTTTAACTTAGCGAGCCCCCAAACGCTTGCAAATAACACATCGGTAGCACTCATTTTAAAGCCGAGCGGTGGATCAATTCTCAACGGGTTAAATAATTTTGGGCTATTAAGCACAGACGATGCCGGCGGCACTGCGTGCTCTAGTTTTTCTGTTTACAAGCGATCGACAGATTCAGGTGCCACTTGGATCAACTCAAACAATAGCGGCCACAGGCGTGGGTATTTTTCATTAGCGGCAGATGTTCATGGTGCTGTTGGGTCGGGATATTGGGTTGCAGAGGCTTCTAAGTCAGTTCCTTGGGACCTCTCCACTTTTACAACCACTGAAGCACCAAATGGGATGGGTGGGTCTGTAGCCTACGATATTGGTGCGAGCGAGACAAGTATCCCCGTCTTTACGCAGACAGGCCTCACAAAGACCCAATTACAGGGAATAACCGATGTCCAAGGAAAGTACCTCTTTATTCGAGTCACCTTAGCGAGCCCCGCACCTTATTATGAGAGAGCAGAAATCTCTGATGCCTCAGTAGCAACAGTAGCCCAGTGAGTGTCTGGACTCCCTCAATTTCCATGAAATTAAGACCTCAGAGCCAGTGGCTTTCTAACTTTGAGTGGGCTGTTTACTTGGCATAGATTTCGCAATCGCCCCCTCCGTTAGGCATTAAAAGCAGAGTCTTGGAATTTTAAGCCAGGATTCTTTCGAAGGGTAAAGTTTATGGAAAAACTCAAATTTTCATTCTTAATTAGTTGGTTTTGTTTAGTTACTCAGTTTTTGTCTTCTCATGCCTTTTCAAGCGACGGTTATGAGAGAGGCTATCCGTTTAAGTCTCATTTGGAAGAGTCCAATGACTATTTTCGTAAAATACAGCCAATATTGGATCGTCGCTGCGTTGTCTGTCATTCGTGTTTTGAAGCCCCCTGTCAGTTGAAATTAACCTCGCCTCAAATGTTAATGCGAGGTGCATCCCCCCATTTTGCCGTCGGTGGTTTAAGGGCGTCTCCTCGAACTGATTTGATGATTGGTTTAGATAAACAGCGTGCTGGAGGGTTCTTTCCGATTACATCTCAAATCCCGGAGGAGGAATCTATTCTTTCTTTGGTCTTGCTTGAGGGCAATGATAAGAGTCAGCTTCCTGCGGAGAAATATGTCGTACCCGAAAAACGAATGTGTGTCTCCTCCCCTGCGAAATTCAAATCATTAAATGCAGGCGACCAAAAAAGATTGGGAATGCCCTACTATATGGCGGCTTTGAGTGACGATGAATATAAGACTCTTATTTCGTGGGTAGAAGGCGGTGCAAAATCACCGACCCAAGATGAACTTGCGGTCCGTTTAATTCCAAACAACCCAATGGTGATTCAGCACTGGGAAGATTTTGTAAATTCTCCCGCATGGAAAGCTCGTTGGACCTCTCGTTACCTCTATGAACATCTTTTTACGGCACACCTCTATTTTGAAGAAAGTCCGGGAGAATTTTATGAACTTGTTCGATCAGAAACTCAGGCTCCCAATGACATAAAAGAAATTCCAACGGAACGCCCCTTTGAAATGCCTAAGCAATTTGTGAATACGTTCTACTATCGATTGCGTAAGTTGCAGGCGACCATCGTGCATAAGCAACACTTTGTGTATCAAATCAACAAGGGAACGATGGCCGAACTCCAGAAACTTTTTTGGGAACCTAGGTGGAATAGCACTCCCCAAGATAAGCCTTTTAGCTTCAAGGACCGAAACCCTTTTATTGCTTTTGAACATATCCCTGCAAACGCCCGCTACAGATGGATGTTAAAGAATGCGCGAATGTTATTGGATATGGATATGCGATCAGATAATTGCCATGGTGAAGATCCTTCTGGCCCATTACACGATAGTTTTCTAACATTGTTCGTGAAACCAGAATCTGATGTGGCTGTTCGTTATCCTGACTATTTTAAATATACTAATTCCTATTTAGGGATGACAAATGTCAGCTTGAGCAACGTGGTTTTGCAAGCGACTTATAAGAGTAATCAGGTGGCCTATAGTAAAGTGAAGCAACACTTTCAGCAGCAGCTCTTACCAAATGGCTTTTCATTTGATGACATTTGGGATGGCGAAAAGGGAACACAAATGCCGCTCTTCACCATTAATCGCCATGAAAAAACCGTCAGTGTGCATGATGGAGCTTGGGGACCACAACAGCGAGTGTCTTTGTTGTTTGATTATGTTTCGTTTGAGCGGCTGTACTATAACTGTGTTGCTTTAGCAACCTTATTTGACAAAATCATCGATAAGATGGGGACAGTGTTCTACCTTAGGGATGTAGGCAGAGAAGTTGAGGAGCAAATGCTTTCATTTGTTCCGGAAGAATATCGACAAATTGTTCGGAAAGAATGGATTCAGGGAGAGGGTGCTAAACATCGTTATGATGACTCGCGATTTGCCCTGGGCTTTAATCAAAGTCTTAAGCTTTTCAAAGATTTTGAAATCGATCCTAAAAGACCATTCACAAGCATGATGGATTATTTATTGTTGAAATCCGGTCGTTATACCAAACAAATTGTTGGTAATAACCACTATCCGATTTCCCAAGGTTCTGAGGAGTACCATAAGTTGAAACAGGCGTCTCTTTTCATGAGCCAAGAGCAAGTGATTGGCCAGGGGCATCGTGCGCACCACTTTCCAAATATCAGTTATCTTATTGTTAAAGGAAATAGCCAGGTCAGATACTATACTCTGATTGCTAATCGTTTTTACGATTATGTAAATTATATCCCTTATGACCCAAGTCCTAAAGATCGTTTGGGGCGAAATGCTGATAAAGACTGGATGACAGTATTTTCTGATATTCAGGCAAACTATCCTGCTAAAATCTATATTGTTAGTGAAAACCGGCTAGATTTTTTCATTGAAAAAATGCAATCAGTGAACAATAGGGCCGCCTATGTGAATTTTGACAAAACCTTTGGCTTACAAAAAATGAGTCCCGTATTTTGGAAAACAATCGATGCCCTACAAACGCACTTTATACAAATGGATCCAATCCATAATGGACTCTTAGATCTTGGAGAGTATGGAGTTCACGATTTATCAGGGTCTCCTTAATCTGGAAACTAGAGTTGGATGATGAATTATCTTTACTCACTCATTTAAGTGAGTTAACTAATTTCATGACCTTTACGGCTTCAAAAACGATGTTAGTTCATATGTGGGAAACCCAACTTGTAAGAGAATACGACCACATTAATTGGGCTTATAAATTGGGGCTGACTCGTCCTCAAATAAAAATTGTTGATGTAAGTGGGTTTTACGGCCAATGGGATCCTCTGTTGCGGCAGATTAAAATTTCTATTAATCTTATCAAAGACCACTCTTGGCCCATTGTTTTAGAGATTCTTAAACATGAACTAGCTCATCAGTTAGTCACAGATCGGCTTAACCTTGAAGAGGGCCATGGCCCCAACTTTAAAAACTTTTGTGATTTGCTCGGTGTTGATGAACGTTTTCAAAAAGCTCAAACCCAAATCGATCTTACGACGATTTGTTTTCAAAGCTGTCATCAGCATGAAGAGACAGAAACAAACAGTGAAGCCCAGCGGCTCTTACAACGGGTTGAGAAACTACTCGCCTTAGCTCAGTCCTCAAACGAACATGAAGCTCTCATCGCCATGGAAAGAGTGAGTGAACTCTACGAAAAGTACAATATCGAGCGACTTAGATCTAATAATGTAAGCGCCGATTACACACATATTCTTATTCCGTTGGAGTCGCAAAAGACCAAAGCTGTCTATTCTTTGATTTGCTCTATATTGATGGAGCATTTTTATGTTAAGGTGATTTTAGCTGATATCTATATTGCCTCTAAGAACTCGAGTGAAAAGGTCATCGAAATCTGTGGGGCTCTTGAAAATTTAAAAATTGCCGAATATGTATTTCACTTTCTGGTGCGCAAAATAGAAGATCTTTGGGCGTTACAGCAACGAAATCAAAATCTTCCCGGAAAATTCAAACGTTCCTATCAACTTGGCTTATTACATGGTTTTACTGAAAAATTACACGAATCAAAAATAAATAGACTCAACAACCCTTTGGAGACTTCGACATCCAAGGCGGTCAAAATTATTTCTACTGATAAAGCATTAGCAAAGTACTTAAGTCGTCGCCATCCTCGTTTACGAAGGATAGCGACATCTTCAGGGAGAGTGTATGGATCTGCCTTTAGCAGTGGACAAAAAGAAGGTAAGTCCATTGTAATCAACCGAGGGATTGAGAAATCATCCTCAATCATTAAACTGTTATCTTAAAGCTCAGGGGTAAGACCAAAAGATAAGACTCCCGCCTTGCGAGATGTATTTATAACTTGAGGAATTAACATAATATTGTTTGCGACATCAAGATAATGCCCACGCGAACTTAATGAATAGTTAATAGAATAGGGTGCTGTAAAGTATGGCGAGGCCTGGCAAAGGGGTTGTTGTCCTTCAATTTGAATAGTACAATATCGAATCTCTGAGTAGACTCCATTCCAGACCGTATCTGAACTGCTGCCAAGGTAGCTCATCCAAATTCGAGCCCCCTGCCCCGTTCCTGACAAAGAAATTCGTGGCGCCATCCCGATCCCTTGGGAATCACTGTTTGTAGCTACCGTCTGATTCGAACAAGTGAAAGTCGTGGCACTTGCAATTTTGCAATCAGCGAGTCGAAGATAATGAAAGGTGGTCTCGCTTTGTTGAGCTACGATGTAGAAATGTGTAGAGTCCAAGGCTACCGAAGGATATGCGCCGGGGTAGAGGGTTGTTTCCATCGCTTGATTATCAACAACGGTGTAGCTCCCACAGGAAATTGTGTTATCTCCGGAGTTAACACTACAAAGAATAGCATTCAGTGACTGTTCACCCGTTTTTCGGTTGTAGGCCGAATAAACAAGTTGAGCGCCATCGAAACTAAGATGGCCCATTTGCGAACGATCTGTGTCGCCGAGTTCACGAGCATAATCTTTACACGAAGTATTGTTCACTACTGTGATTAGGTTATTGCTCGAGTCATCGATAGAACATACAGTGAGTAGGAACCCTTTTACTGAGCCATTGCTGATTGCATTACTTAGGGTCTGTTCGGTAAATAGCCCTAAAATTTAAATCAAAAAAATTATTTT
>CAZYOE010000015.1:0-9403 GCA_964648725.1 uncultured Pseudobdellovibrionaceae bacterium
GAATCCTGGCACTGACCAGAGCTGGAGTTGCAGCTTTAAGTGCTGGATCTTGTGCTGCGAGCTTAAGAATCACCACTCAGTTTTTAAATAAAATCGAGATGAACTCACCTCTTAAGCAAAATCTGCAAACCAAAATTGGCTTAATGACGAGCAACTTTTTGATGGCGAAAACTTCTGCCTGGAATGCAGCACTCACAAGCTTCGATGACGGGCCTTTTCGAGATCTGATGAATCCCGTAATCTATAAATTTCTTAAGTATACACCGAGAGGAGTACTGCGATTTATCGGCTCTTTACTGTCAGCCAACAAAATGCAGTCTCGGCTCTGTGCGGGGGCCTTAAAAAAGCAACCGCTTCGGTACAGTCAAGTTGTCTTGGGAGTATCTTCCGCAGCGAAATTAGCATGCTCGAGCCTCGCCATGGAAAACTCAAGCCTGGCTCTTGGAGTTCTGGGCGCTGCTAGCTTTAGTGAAGATCATAATGATCTGTTCAAGGTGATCAGAGATTCAAAATTGCTGCAGATCTATGAGGGCACCAACCAGCTAAACGCCCTTCATGTCTACAAAGGACTGGGTGTTTTTAACACTCCACTTTTTGAAGACCCCATGAGCGAGGGCAGCTATGATTGAACAAGAGATTTTCAAAATTCTCAAGCCTGGCCTAAATCAAAGTGACTATAGAAATCGTCAAGCTTGGACTCAGACACTTCATCAACAACTCTCTCAACTGGGCTACTCGGCGGCCCACCCTTTGAATTCAGACTTTAAGATTTCAACGGATGACTGGTTTGCGGGAGTGCGCGCGCTCGCCAATGAAAATCCCCTCCTCGCCCTATTCTTTTTAAATGAATCAACGGTCAATCTACTTATAAATATCTTTTATTTGCCTGAGTGCTCCATTCAAAATACGGCGATGTCGCTTTTTTTTGCAGAACACCAGAACTCCCAAATCAATTTCATTCATAACGACGAACAGATCTTTTTGTTCTGTTGCGAATGGAAGGGGCCAGCTCCGACTTTTAATCTTTTTACGTTCGCCAAACCTCCCCTTCGAATCCGAGGAGTCGACTTTGCTTCTATTTTAAATAGCGACGATCAGAGCTTGTTCAAGTGCTTACATGCAAAGAATTCGGAAGTCCTCGGGGTGGCTCGAAAAGTTATATGCTATTACATCAACGGTGTTAATACGATTCTTGTTCAGTCATTGAATGAGGCACTCCGCCTCAGTACTCAATTCAGTTTTGAAAGGATTCAAGGAGGAAGGCCCATTATTGAATGGCCAGAACATAAAGATCAGTTGGTAAATCTTTCGGCCAAAAAGTCACTCCTGGAAAATCTTTGCCGTTCTACACAAGCTTCTGAAACCCAAGATAAAAATCCTTCTTGTTGTCTGCTTTTGGCGGAATTAATTGAAACAGTTCCCAATTTCGTCAGCCAATGCATGCAACTCTTTGGCGGAACGGGATATATGATGGATTCCAAGGTGGAGTCTCTCTTTCGTGCCACTTATTTTCTCTCCTCTCTTTATGGTACCCCAACGGCCATTCGGAACAATCTCATCACCTCTAACGATCTTAAGGAGATTTATGCTTAAATTATCTGGACCATTAGCATCGATTCCAGGCCTCTGTGCGGCTCATCCCTCCCGTGCACTGGTCCAAAGAATACAATCACTCCTTCCTAAAACGATTGATGACTGGGAAAAATGGGTTCAGTGCATTCAACACAATCGCGTCGAAACACAAGTGCTATCTTCCATCTCCAAACTTAATGTCGTACCTCCGCGCTGGGTGACCGCTATTCTCGAGGATCGAAATAATGCCATACGTTTGCAGAATCGTCTCCGCCGCACAAGTTTTTTGAAACTTCTGGCCACCCTTAAAGACAACAATGTCCCGGTGATTCTATTGAAGGGAAATTCGATCGCCAAAGAAATCTATGGAGACTACGACTATAAACAGATGAATGATGTGGATTTACTCTTTAAAAAAGAGTCTCTGGATCAACTTCAAAAAATTTACCAGCATAGCGGATATTTAACCATTGGCGCTCTTGGCAAAAATCCTCGTTCCCAAGAAAAGTTTTCCCACCATTGGCCACTCTATTTCAATCATGACTTAACTTTATTTGTGGGAACCCATTGGAATCTTATCAATCCGCTATCGGACATTCAAATTGATGCCAATGATCTTTGGAAGAGGGCTGAACCACTCACTTATGAAGGTTACGAAATCTACAGGCTCTCAAAGGAAGATTTTGTCCATCATCTTTGTATCCATCTTTCGCCTTACAAAGTGGGCGCCAAGGAGCTAGCGGATATCTATAACTCTTTGGCCCATTGGAAGTCTTTTAACTGGAATTTGTTCGGTGAGATCGTCGCAAAAGCAAAATCTATAGATGCCGTTTATCGGGCCCTCTCACTGAGTCAGAATCTATTGTTTTTAAACCCCGTGCAGTCTTATTTAGATTCCATGCAGGACCAAGTGAGTAAGGGCGTTCTCGACGAATTGGAAAAACGTGTCGACACTCCGGAAAATATCCTATTGACTCGCACCAATCACATTTCCAAGATTGAAAAAACCTATGCTTTGTTTTCTCTGACCGAAAATCCTTTAGAGAAAACCTATTTATTCGGTCAAATGTGGAAATTGTTTCTGTTGCCACCCTTAGAAGAAGCGGCCCATCTCTCCTTTGAACTTGCGCCGAAAAATGAGTTGAAACGCTTGTTCTTCCGAATTAGAGCTCCGGTCACTATCAGCAAAGCGTTTGCTAAAGATCTTGGCTGGAAAGTTTTTACTATGCTGACTCTCAGCCACGGATGGAATTTGCTGAAAACGTGGGTTCTTTTTCTAACCCAATTTAGAATGGAAGGCCTCAACAAAAAAGCCAAAGACCTTGGGATTAACCTGCAACAGTTGAAATCCATAGCCGCTTTAGACTAAGAGGGAGTTGAATTCTATGAGAGGAGAGCCAGGCAAGATTCAATGGAGTCGCGAGGAAAGTAAAGAGCGCTTTCCCTATCCTATTTCTCCGTTAGGCTGGTCTCTTCTTAAGGCTCCTACAGAAGTTTCTCTACAGGCGCTTTCTCTTCATTTAGGAATTCGGAATCCAAAGTTCGAAGAGGTAGTAACGAACATCAATGGTTATGTTTATACCCAGAAGCACTATTTTCAAAATCATTTTATTGGTAAATTACGACTGAAGGCAATTTTGAAATTCGGCTGGCTTATTGGAAAGGCTATGGTCTCGACAACTAAAGACCTATTTTTGAATCGTAACGCACCAATTGCCTATCGCATTCCACTGCTCAATTGGTTTTTTGCCCTCCCAGGAATACTTCAGAAAACCCGGCGTTTCTCTGGCCTTGAAATTTACAATCCCTACTTCAGTCTCATTGAAGAATTGGTGGTCTACAAATTCCTCGCGGCATCCGTTGTTGTGCTGCTTGAATGGAATCAGCAAAAGAATGAACTTATCTCTTTGCTGAAAGAGAAAAAGCCCATCCCCAGCTCCCTGACTCTCTCTGAGTTTGTTGCCATTAGAAATTCCATGCAGGTTGCGAGTTGTCGCTTTTTTTTGCATGATTTCAATGTTTATTTTCTTAAAAATCTTATCTTTCAGTGGCTCGTGTTTCGACTGCAGCTTGGTGGTTTGTCCTTTAAAAAGGCCAACGACTATCTTGCTACAGCCATCAAAGGGCTCAAGGGGAATTTTTCAGTTAATGCGGCAAAAGACTATCAGAGTTTAAACTTCGATACTTGGTTAGAAAAGTACGGACATCTCACTGATAACTGGGATGTCATGGCACCCTTACTGTCAGAACTTCCAAGGGACCTCCTTCAAAAAAGTGCCCATCAGGCTAAAACTTGTTTTGAGTCTTCGCGGGATTCACTAACCCCTGAACCCCTTAGTTTTGGCCCTAGGTTTGCTCGCGCACTTACACTTTTTCAGGAGCTGGTCATTGCCGACGAAGAACTCCGCGCTCATAGCTCTTCGCAGTTTCCCGAAGTTAAGAAATTATTTGCGACGGTCACTCAACAATCTTATTGGCCACAAAACCTTTCTCCTAACGATATTTACTTTTTGACTCTCTCCGAAATCGAATCCAGCCTCGCGACAGAGAACTTTCAAGGTCATCTTGAAAAAATTCAACATCGAAAGGCCGCCTACCACAAAGCCTTGATGATAGAACCCCCTTTAGACTGGGGGACGGAAGATGAAAAAAAAGAGGTCGAAGAGAATCTTAATCAGTTAATCCTCACCGGCGCCCCTATCTCAAATGGAATCATAGTCGGTCAAGCTCTTCTGATTCGCTCCATGGAGGATTTTTCAAGTTATGCACCTGACAAACATATTTTAGTTGTTCGTTCTGCAAACCCCACTTACGCTCCTTATTATACCTCATGCCTTGGAATTCTCAGCGAACGCGGAGGGCTCCTAAGTCATGGTGCAATCGTTGCGAGAGAATTGGGGTTACCAATGATTGGAGAAATCAACAAATTGTTTGAGAAAATCCATTCCGGTGACCTCTTGCGTGTTGATGGAAGTCTTGGAACAATAGAGGTCTTAGCAAAGTCTACGGCTGATGATTTGCAGACGACGAAGGTAAAAATAGATGATGAATACACTTGGAAACAAAGCTCGCTCACTTTTTGAAATGCAAAACTTGGGACTCCATGTTCCACCATTTTTTACTTTGGACACAACTTTTTATACCAAATTTTTGAGAAACTCCGGCCAGGGACCCAGCGAAGAAGATAAGGCCCTTATTGCTGAAAAATTGAAATCGATTGGGGGCGATCGCTGGATTGTTCGATCCTCGAGTACAAAAGAAGATAGTGTCCATCATTCTTTTGCCGGTCTCTTTGAGAGTTATCCCGATTTAACCTCCATCGATCAGGTTTATCATGCCATCAAGGCCTGCTGGGAATCGGGATGCAGTGACCGAGTGACAAGTTATTGTGAACGATTTCATATTAATCCAACTCACATTAAAATGGCTGTTGTAGTTCAACAGTATATCGAAGCAGACGTCGCGGGCGTTTTGTTCACGACTCACCCCACCACTGGAAACGATAAAGAGATGCTCATCGAAGCGTGTCGTGGGGCAGGAGAACGTCTGGTGAGTGGAGAAGTTAATCCTAGTCGGTACCGCGTTTCATGGTTCGGTGCTTGCTCTGTTATTTCCGGAGAAGAAAACGATAATGTCTATTTGACACCTACTCAATTAGCGGCCCTTCGCCAGGCGGGGCATAAGTTGCAGGCGCACTATGGCAAGCCCCAAGACATCGAGTTTGTATTTAAAAATAATGAACTCTTTATCGTGCAAAGCAGACCCATCACCAAATTGCAGTTTGGCCGCGAGCTGGGTGAGTGGACCACCGCTGACTTCAGAGATGGCGGCGTGTCTTCTTCGGTGGTGTCGCCACTTATGTGGTCTCTTTATTCTACGGTTTTTTCGAGCTCCCTGCCTGAGTATTTTCAAGATATCAAGCTCATCGATGAGATCCAAGCGAAAGAGACTTCTTGGTTTCAAGTTTTCTATGGCCGGCCCTATTGGAATCTAAAAGCGGTCAAAGAAATCATGATGTCACTTCCTGATTTTAATGAAAGAAATTTTGATCAGGATTTGTCAATTCCTGCCACTTATTCTGATAATGGTCGAACCACCCCAGTCACTCTTAAGGGAGTTTGGCGTGCTCTGCCGGTACTTCGTGCCCTGAATATTGAATTCGCTCAACAACTGCGACGAAGTGAAAAGTTATTGACGAACTTTGCCCAGATCGAAGCACGACATCTCAACTTAAAACTCGATACTCTTAGTGACCAGGCATTTTATGCGCACTTGGAGCAACTTTTAAAAGATCAGTTTCATGTTGAATCCGAGTACTTTAAAACTATTTATAATGCTTCGAATGCTAAGTTAGAGTTTATGGGTGCCTTAAAGAACTATAGAAAGATTTGCCCTAATCTTGAATATGTACATTTGATTTCTGATCTTGGGGAGTCGAGCGCCACTCTCCCAGCCAAAGAGCTGCATGAGATGGCCGCATGCTTTCGTAATGAATTGAACCTTCATGCACTGGCAGATCTCATTGAACGTCATAAAACGGTGGAACTTTCTGATTTGAAGGCCCTTCCCTCAGAATTGGCCAAAGCGATTGAAAACTTCGTCAAACGACATTACTATCACAGTGAACGCGAACTTGATCTTCGTGTTCCCCGCTGGATTGAGAACTGCCGATTTATTTGCACGACTCTCAAAACCTTAATAGAAGCCGAAAATCTGCCCCACTACAGTGAACTGCAGACCCATAAAACTGAAACTTATGAAAATGCACTCAACCTCCTAAAAGAGGCGCATCGAAACACATGGATGAATTTAATGCCAGGGAGTCTGCAATCGAGTCTTAATAAACTGAACCGCGTGCGCCGGTTTTTGTGGCTGCGCGAAGAATTACGATGCCTTTCGACCCGAATGTATTACTTCATTCGTCAGGCCGCGATTGAGCTGGCTCGACGTAAGAATATACCGGTTGATCCTCATAGCTTGAGTAAGAGTTTGATTTTTTATTGTTCGCACACTGATCTTCTTCAATTGGCGTCCGATGAATTGAGCTTAGAAGAATTTTTGGTTCGGGCTCAACAAAATATGGACTATTCCCATGGCTTTGAAAACTATAGTAATCCCAATGAAATTGGCTATCGTTACAATGGACTCACCTCTCACCCGCGTTCGGGAGCAAGCCATGAAGCACCAACCTTACAAGGTATTGGTTGCAGTGCCGGCAAGATTAAGGCCAAAGCTCGAGTTATCACCGACATAAGTCAGTCCTTCCGTTTAAAGTCCGGAGAAATTCTAGTCACCCATTTCACTGATCCGGGTTGGACACCATTATTTTCTTTAGCCTCAGGTGTGATTTGTGAAACGGGTGGACTGCTCTCTCATGCTGCCTTGATTTCCAGAGAGTATGGCATTCCCTCAGTTCTAAACGTGAAAGATGCCACCAAGGCCATTAAAGATGGTCAAGAGATCGAAATTGATGGAACCTGTGGAGAGGTTTATTTAGTATGAACACTGAACTGGTTTTTGTTTCTTCACTGATCGAATCCTACCCGAAGTCGCAAAAGCAACTTACTTTTCCTTTTGAAAGTGATGCGGAAGTCATTAAAATTGGCCAGAATTATCTTTCGATTTCCCAAGACACTGTCGCTGAGGAAATCAGTTTAGGATTAATTAAAAATCCAAAAACTCTTGGTTGGCTGACGGTGATCTGTTCGCTATCTGACTTAGCGGCGACCGGAGTCAAAACTGATGGATCATCCGTGGTTCTGGGACGCCCCACTTTATTCTCCCACGAATTTGAGCAGGAATTCTTATCTGGAGTCAACGCCGCCCTCCAAACCTATGAGGCGCGTTTGGATGAATATTCTGTTTTTGAGAGTCAGAGCTTAATAACTACTTGCACAGCATTTGCCATAAGAACCTCCCCACCTCCCTTAACCCGGTTGGGATTAAGAGAAAATGATGTGATTTATTCGACGGGTCGGTTTGGTTGGGGCAATGCGGTGGCACTCTTAAATGTAATGGCTAATAAAATCGATCCACTTTGGGCGCAAAAAATGGATGCCGAATATCGCCCCGTGCCACGAATTAAAGAAGCGTTGTTTATAAACAAATGGGCTAATACCTGCATCGACAGCTCCGATGGCGCCTTATTTACCCTTTCATTGATGAGCGAACTGAATCAAGTGGGAATTTCATTTAGTTATGACGACTCATTCTTTCACCCTACAGCTCTTGAATTATCAAGAAAAACAGGGCTTCCGACATGGCTTTTCTTTGCTGCCCAGAATGGTGAATTTGAACTTATTTTTTCGGTTCCAGCAGCAAAAAACAGAAACTTTCTTAAAGCTTGCGAAGACCACGGATTCCAGTTTTTGGCTTTAGGTGTTGTTGATTCCGGCTCCGGATTAACATTAAGACACCAGAAAAAGGAATTCGCGCTTGACCTTAGTTCTATTCAAAATATGCTTTATGATGGGAAAGGTCCTGAACAGTATGTTCAAGGGCTGCTGAATTTTTATCAGCATTACCTCAAGGAATAGAAACATGGATGTAACTCCAATTGGAGAAAATTTTGACCTCATGGATTTGCCCATCGAAAATCCAAATGAGATCCATTTGATGAATCTCAGAGATTACTTCGGTGCCAATATTGAGGCCAACGTAAATACTTTTGAAAATATCTTTCGTCCGCTCTATCAGCGGGGCTATCTCTTATATCATCGAGAAGTTCAAGGACCCATTGGTCCCCATGTGCGCGTCTGGGACCATGTCAAAAAAGAATCCCTATCGATGCTGATGTTTGGGTCTAATAACTACCTTGGTTTTGCCAATGACCCGCAGATTCGAGAAAAAGTGAAAATTGCCATCGACGACTATGGCATCGGTATGGCCGGTCCAATGATACTCAACGGTCACGGACAAACGCAAAGAGAATTAGAAAAACGCCTGGCCGCATTCAAGGGTTGTGAAGCTGCAATGCTTCTTCCCACTGGATACCAAGCCAACTTAGCATGGGTGAATTCACTGGTCACAGATGAGGCCATTCTTCTGTATGATGAAGCCTCCCATGCTTCACTCATTGACGCAATTCGAATGGGACGTAAAAAGGCTTTTCGATTTTCGAATAATGACCTCTCACACCTTCAGGGTCTTCTTGAAAAATACCGTTTTGCCGATACCACACGCGACATTTGGGTTTGCGTTCAGGGCGTCTACTCAATGACCGGTGAGTCCGCAGATCTTGGATATATCTCGGAACTCTGCGAAATTTATCGCGCCTTCCTCGTGATCGATGATGCCCATGGAACTGGGGTTCTTGGGCGCGGAAAAGGATCTGCTGAACATTTTGGTATTTCATCGAAACTAAAGCTGACTATGGGCACTTTCTCAAAGTCTTTTGCTGTCACTGGTGGTTTTCTTGCTGGCGATATTGAGACGATTAACTTCATACGCTTTTTTGCCAGACCCTACTTTTTTTCGGCGGCCATTTCGCCAATGATTGCCGCCGCTGTGCTCGCTGGTTTGGATATTATTGAAACTCAACCGGAGCGGATTGATAACCTTCACGCCCGCGCGAACCTCTTGCGAAAACTGCTTGAAGAGGCCAACATCCAACATCGACAAACGGAAAGTGCTATCATTCCCGTTTACCCGCCACAAACTGGAATTTTTCGGCAACTTGCCCTCGAACTTCACAATGAAGGTCTCTTTATCAATCCGATTGAGCCACCGGCCGTGGCCGTTGGTGAAGAGCGTTTCAGAATGTCGGTCATGGCCACCCATTCTGAACAAGATATTCGCGATGCCGTTGCGATCCTAAAGCGAGTCTTTGGGA
>CAZYOE010000015.1:9413-23437 GCA_964648725.1 uncultured Pseudobdellovibrionaceae bacterium
TATTCATCATGAAGTTTATCGTGATCTCCGGAGCCGATGCTTGTGGTAAAGACACGCAAATTGATTGTTTAGAAAAATATTTCCTACGTCAGGGCCATAAGACTCAGGTGCTTTCTATTCATTCTTCATTGGCCGACTTCACGCCCTTGACAGATCCGAAAACTCTTTCAGATGTTTTGAACGTTTTTCTCCTTAAGTTTGAGCCGATTGCACGTACACTTTTTTTACAGTCACTCATTAAAAATACCTTAGACAAAATTAAACGCGACACCGAAATCGTGATTTTTAATGGATATTGGTACAAATACGCCGCCTCGGAAGCCACTTATGGGGTGCCTTTTTCTTTCTGGAGCACCTCTGCCGCTCAGTATTTCCCCAAACCCAATGTCGCAATTCACTTGGATGTTCCCTTCGATGCCTGCTTGAAGAGACGCCAGGGTTGGACTCCCTATGAAAGCGGGCAAGCCAGATATTGGGGAACCGCAAGTTTAAGCTTTGAACATTTTCAAAAATCGATGCATCAACACTTTCTGTCACTCTTTTCAGCCTTGCCAGATTCCGTGCTCCGAATCGATGGCAACCATGATGAAGAACAAGTGGCCCGAAATATCCTTTCGCTCTTTGATGAAAGTCCTATGCCAAAATCGATTGAATTGTTTTTATGAACCATATTCTTTTGAATCCCAATGCTTCAAGTAAACAGGCCTCTAAAAAATGGGATCGCGTCGCAAACCATTTTAGCGACCATCAAGTAACACTTATTGGGGAGCAAACTAAGCTTATCCCACATCTTCAAGAGGGAGATAAGCTTGTTTGTGCCGGTGGCGACGGCACAGCCCATTACTTTATTAACGAATTTATTGAGACGCGAGGCATTGATAACCTCAAACAAATTCGATTTGGTTTCTTAGGGATTGGTAGCAACAATAGCTTCTTGCAGCCAGAAAAGACCTCCCGTCGAATTGGACCATTTTATGGTCGCTATGGAAATGAAACTCACCTTAGAGATTTGGTGGAAATCACCATCAAAGAGGGTCGCACTTTTTCTAAGCGTTATATGGTTAGCAACTGCTCAATCGGTTTTTTAGCCCTTGCCAACGACAACTATAATCGGGACCGCAATATACAAAAAATCAAAAAAACTAGTCTTAAACTAGCAGAATTATATACCTTTCTAAAAACACTTCGCTCCTTTAAACCTCTGGACCTGGCTTTGTTTTCGGACTTCATTAATTATGATGGTGGCATCTCAAACATTAATATCATGAAGAGTGCCTACTACACCAAAGATCTTTTTTACCCTCGCGAGATTCCTCCCGACTCTGGGAACTTTCAGGGACTCTTGCTGGAACAAGTTAATGCCGCCTCATTATTTGGTCGCTTTCTTAAAGCATTTTTGTTTGGACAAATGACCTCAACATTCTCAACGGCCTGGCGAGGGAGTTCCTTGAAAGTGGTCAGCAGTAAATTAATTCCAATAGAAGTTGATGGCGAAGTCTATTGGGGGGATTCTTTCGAGTTTAAATGCCTTCCACAAAAAATGAGAGTTTGTGAATGAAAATGAAACTTAAAACCTCCTCATTGAGCCTAAAATCAGAAACATCTCTCCATAATTTTCAAGGTGTGCTGCAATCTCTTTTTTTTGAACTTGATCAATGGAGCGAAGAACATCTTAGCGGCGTTGTTGGCATCATGCATTCCTTAACTTTTCCCAAAGAAGGAACCCTCAGTTGCGCATCCGGCGTTAACCAAATTCTGGCCCGCGAATACCACTCCCGTGGTTGGCCCGTTCTCGGCGGTGACACCTCTGGGGGAAAAGACTTAGTACTCTCAGTCACCCTCGTCGGATTTTAAAACCAATAGAGTATAACCCAAATCATGAAGAGTCTTAATCAGGCAATTTTGGATCTCCGCGCTCACTTTATTGTTAGCAAAATCTAAACTTGCAACTTTCCAAAAGCTTCTCTTGAAGTCACTTTCAAGCTTTAGCATTTCCTTCACTTCCGCAGGTTTAAAATACCAAACCGAAAGCTCTTTACTCTCTTTTTTTAAAATTTCCGTTACTGGCTGGTAAAGCACACTACCCAGTTGTGGGCAGGCCACAGACTCCATGGCGTCTAATAACTTACCACCACCTACGATCTGAAACTCTCTCACGAACACAAAACGATTAGTGTCCAACTCAGTATTATCTTTATCAAAAACCACAGGGTCCTTTAACTCCAGGGTGCACTCTCCTACTTCGAGGGTCTCGATTTGTGTTGCCGTTCTTTTTTCCTCCAGCTTTGAGGAGCTCACGGTGGAATGAATTTCTAAAACTTTCGCCTCGGTTTTTTGACTGTTGATTTTAAGACCAATGCTGTCGCCCTTTTTTAACGGCGTTTTTCCCAGCCAAAAAAAGCGGGCTCGGATCAGCTTGCCCTCCTGCAGGGTCAGATCCCCGGCCAAAGTTGCCATCTCCCCCCGTTTAATAAACAGATCTTGTTTTAATGTAATTCCCACTTGCTGGGGCCCATCGACTTTACCAATAGCCTCGAGTGGAAATGATTCGATGGAACGGACGGTTGCCTTCTGTTTTGAAGGCCAAAATTGAATTTCGGCACCGACCTCGAGGCTTCCCGATAACAAAGGACCCGCAATTATTCTGCGGGTATCTTGATTTTCAGTGAATTTATAGACGTCCTGAACTTGAAAGCGAAAACTGTTTTTGTGGATTTTTGGCTCAGCATTTAATGCTTCAAGATAACCAAACAAGGTCTCCCCTCGGTACCAAGGCATTTTCGAGCTTGTTTGAGCGAGGTTTTCTCCATTATAGGCACTGGCTGGGATGATACGATCCGCCTTCAGGCCTTGGCCCTCTAACATTCTCGTGACTTGATCTTTTAAGCGAAAGAAGGTGGACTCATTGTAATCGACTAAATCCAATTTATTAATTACCACAACCACATTCTCAGTACCTAAAAGCGATAGCATTAAGATATGCCGTTGAGTATTTTCTCGTAAACCCTCTTTGGCATCGACGAGCAGAATTGCCACATCGGCATGGGCGGCACCCGTGACCATATTTTTTATAAATTCTTCGTGCCCTGGAGCATCTAAAATCATATAACTCCGAGTTTCCGATCGAAAGAAGATGCGCGAGACATCAATGGTAATTCCCTGGCGACGTTCCTCTTTTAATGCATCTAATATAAAGGCGTATTCAAAGGGCTTGGCGTTGTTGGCGCAATAATTTTTGATCTGTTCTAGTTTCCCATCGGGAAGAACGTTCAGATCCGCCAACATTCTTCCAACCAGTGTGCTTTTTCCATGATCAACATGTCCAACAATGACAAGATTAAGATGAGACTGACTAGGATGACAATGGCTCACATGTACCCCCCAAGCCGAAGTGCTTCTAATCCACCACCATCGTCTTGATCTTGGGCTCGTCCAGATCGTTCCGCTATATTTTTAAGTTTCCCAGCGCGAAGCTCCTCAATAATTTCAGCGGGATTTGCTGAGGGAGAGCAAATTGGTTGTGTGCAGGGATAACACCCTAATGAACGATAGCGCATTCCTTTCTCATTAGCATAATAAAGATCGACGGTTGGAATTTTTTCGGCATCAATGTATTCCCAAACGTTTAACTCCGTCCAATCGAGAAGAGGATGGATCCGCACATGGGTTCCAGGACTGAATTCCGTATTATATTGATTCCAAAATTCCGGCGGTTGAATCGCAACATCCCACTGATTACGGCGATCGCGAGGAGAAAACACTCTCTCTTTTGAGCGAGATCCTTCCTCGTCGGCCCGAATGCCAGCAATGACGGCTGTGAAAGGGGTCGTCGAAGGATCTTTTAACCAATCACCTGTTTCCAGATCAAGGGCATAGCGAGGTCCACTGCCATCAAGAGTTTGCTTCAACGCATCAGTCTTTAATGTCCGGCAACAATCAATTCGATTCAGACCTCCAGACACAAAATTCCTATTTTCAGCCAATGCACTTTCATTGGTACCAACGAGCAAGCGTAGCCCCCAATCCTTGGCAAGTTGATCGCGGTATTTAATCATCTCAGGTATTTTGAATTTAGTATCAACGTGAATTAGGGGAATAGGAACATGTCCGAAGAAAGCTTTTCTAGCCAACCAAAGTAAAACTGTTGAGTCCTTACCAATCGACCAGAGCATGGCAAGATCCCTGAAATTAGCATACGATTCCCGAAGTATAAAAATACTTCGGTCTTCGAGTTTTTTAAGATGGTTCATTGAAACTCCTTTAAAGGAAACTCACTCCGCACTAATTTTGCTGATTTCAGTTTTCGATTTAAAGCGATTTGCAAAACGTTTTTAGCACACTCTTGCACGGATGCATTGGCCGTTTCCAATCTTAGCTCTGGGTGGGCTGGAACCTCGTAGGGATCATCTATCCCTGTAAAACCTTTGATCTCTCCCCTTTCGACCTTTTTATAGAGGCCTTTGGGGTCTCTCTTTTTGCATTCTTCAAGAGTCGTGGCAACATGAACTTCAATAAAGTTCTTACACAATGAGCGCACAAAATTTCGCGACTCTTCATAGGGAGAAATCAGAGAAGCAATAACGAAAATACCCTGGTTCTCGAGGCGGCTGGCCAAGTATCCGACCCTTCTTACATGTTGCTCTCGGTCCTCGCGGGTGAATCCAGTTTGGGGAAAGATTTCTCGAATGGTATCACCATCAAGCTCTTCGACTTTAACACCTTGCTCACGAAGTCTTCTAGCCAACTCTTTTGCAATCGTTGACTTGCCAGCACCGGAAAATCCCGTGAGCCAAATCACCGACGGGGTCAGCGTTTGCTTTCCAATTTTAATGCTGTTCCACATTCGTTCATGAAAGAAAAATAAAACAAATTTCGAAACGGCTTCTATGCCACCGACAACCACTGCTACTTGCCATCGCCCCACCATAACGTAGGTCGCAAGTGCTGTTGCGGTGGAACCAAACATTCTCCAAGAGACCGCTTTAAGAACAGACCGCGTTTTGGTTTCAAAGAACGCCATGATTTTTTACTTCTCCTTCAGTCAATATTTCAATATCGGAGGGGGTCCCAAAAACCGCCTTTAGTTTTTCCGTAACCCCTCGCGCCGCCACAAAACTGCGAAACACTTGAGACCAATACCCGAAAATTTCCCAGCTTAGTTTTTTTGGTTCCATCATTTTTGGGATGCCATAATTTTTTATCCGACTTTCTTCCGCCATATAGGAACCAAACAGATGATCAAAGATCACGGTCACGCCACCTAAATTCTTATTATATAGCGACGATTGATCGGCATGATGGACTCGGTGATTGGAAGGGGTATTAAAAACTAAATCAAGTATTCCTAGAGAACCTATCAGTTCCGTATGAATAAAAAAGTTATGGAAAAAGATGATTCCTAACATTAGTGCCAAATCCTGGGGATGAACGCCCAGCAACATAGTCGGCAGCCCCAGGGTCCATCCTAACGAAAATAAACGAGTGATACCCAATCGATAACCCATCGTTAAGTTATACTTCCTCGGGGAGTGATGCATGATATGGGTAGCCCAGCCAATATTAACATGATGATTATACCAGTGAACCCAGTAATAGACGAACTCACTTACAATAAAGAGTGAGATCCATTTTGCGATACCCTCAAACGGCCACTGAAAAAGGCGGTGATTCCATACCCATAGAGATAAAGCTCCACCATCTGAGCCGGTGAAAAAAGTGAGCACGCGATCAATGGAGATAAAAAGTAAATTCGAGTAGATTTCATAAGAATCGAAATTGTTTAGCTTATTCCTTTTGGAAATAGAGTATTCGGCGAACACAAATAGAATCAATACGATCATAAACAACGGATGATTAAGAACTCGATTCACAAAGCCTCCGAATTTATTAATTAGAAACCTTTTTTATTTACCCACCAAATAAAATACGAGCGCACCGTGCCATTCGCGGAGACACTTGTAAATTCACTGCGACTCATGGGTTAATTAATAAATGGAATTTTATAAAAACATTCAAGCCCACAATAACTATGAAAAGCTTGTACGCCCTGAACTAGGACGAATGCTTTCCCTTTTAAATCTAGATCTTGTTTATCACAGGGCCGCCGGTGATTCACTCTTTACGCGGGACACTAATAACAACGAAAAAGAGATCACAGACTTTCTCGGGGGCTATGGATCCACGATTTTGGGTCACAATTATTCACCGATCCTTTCCTCTTTTGAGCAGCTCATTGCCTCTCAAACCTCAGTTCATTCACAAGCCTCACTAAGGTTAAAATCGGCAGAGCTTGCCAAGCTTATCAACGAAGTTATCCACAGCGAAACATCGGAGACCCGTGATTTTGTGATGACGACCGCGAATTCCGGCGCTGAAGCCGTTGAAGTGGCCCTCAAGCACTCACTTTTAGAATGGAAAAACAAAAAAGCCCAACTGGCTCTGCAAATTGAACTATTGCTTTTGAAAAATCCTAAGCTCCTTCAGTATCCTCAATTTCAAACCGCATTCAAAACTTTCACCGAGACTCAACCCATCCTCCTATCTCTTGATCGAAGTTTCCATGGAAAAACGAGTAGCGCACTCTTTGCAACTTCTAATTCTGATTATCGAAAGATGTTCGATAGAGGTCCGTTCAAAGTGCTTTTTCTCGATCCCCTCCAGGATGCGAATCAACTTCAAAATCAGTTTACAGAGTTGGATTTTAAAATTGATATTCTACAGGATCTCAAAATTGAATTTTCGCCCTACTTTGCTTTTATCTTCGAACCTATTCAGGGTGAAGGCGGAATTCATGTGCTTCCCGAAGGCTTTTTTGAGGCAATCACTCCTCTCTTAAGGGCGCGTAAGATTCCCTTGATCGCTGATGAAATTCAGTCTGGCTTGTTCCGAGCTGGCAGTTTCTTGGCTTCAACACCATTAAACATTCAACCTGACTATATTCTATTGGGAAAAAGTCTTGGAGGCGGAGTGGCTAAGGCTTCTTGTGCCTTAATTGCTCGCGATCATTATCAAGATGAGTTTGGCTGGCTGCACACATCAACCAATGCCGAAGACGATTGGTCATGCACCATTGCCATTCGGGTTATTGAACTTCTAATGGAAAGAAAGCGTGAGATTCGGCAGCGAGCTCTCTACTTTGAGTCTTTTATGTATCGACTTGGCGAAGAGCTGAAGATGAAGTTTCCGGGCACCATCAAGCAAATCAAAGGCAAAGGGCTTTTTATCGGTCTTGAGTTTAATTTCGAACTCGATGTCGAATTACCGAGTATAGTGCGTGGATTTCAGCATAGCGGTCAGGCCACTTATCTTTTTACGAGCTATCTTTTGCATGAACATGGACTGCGTGTGGGCGTCACCTTAAGTGCACCCAACACATTGCGCTTTGAACCCTCTGCGTTTATATCTGATAAGGCTCTTGAGAAGCTCCGAACAGGTTTATTTGACCTGATTTCGCTTCTTCATCAAAAAATGATTGGCCGCCTAATGGCGCATCTGTGGCTTGAAAGACCCTCAGATTCTCATTTGAATCGTCCTTCAAGAGCGGCGGCCATTCCCAAGAGCCTTTCGGAATCCAAAGCCACCCGTGTTGGCTTTCTGTCGCATATAATAAACCTCGAAACCCTCCGTAAAATGGATGCCGCATTAGAAGGTGTTTCTGAAGCTGATTTTCGCCGGATGTTTAAGCTCAACCTAAACCAAACCTCCCCCTTTTGTTATCATCAACAAGAGATTAAAGGCTTGAAAGGCGAGCCCATTATTTTAAATGTTTATGGGCTTTTTATTCCAAGCTATCAGTTTGAAGAAGACCTCCGTAAACAAACACACTTTACCCTTCGAAAAGTTCAAGAGGCCGTTGATCTTGCCACGGACGAGGGCTGTCGCTATTTCGGCCTTGGACAGTACTCAAGCATTGTCTCCTTTAACGGCCAACTTTTAAAAAATAAAATTCCGATTACAACCGGCAATAGTCTCACGGCTGGAATGGCGGTAAGAGCTATCGAGGACGTCATTCAGAAGCGAGGCACTGTCCCGAATGAACTTCGTATTGGTGTGGTGGGGTTTACCGGCAATATTTGCCAAGTGGTCTCCCAGCTCCTCGGAGACCTAGGTTCTCCGATGACATTGATTCATCGCGAACCTTTTGCGGAGTCGCCGCGATTTCAAGCCGCAGTGAATACTTTATTAAAGAACTCAAACGTGACCAAAGAGTCTCTGATTTGCACCCATGACATTGCCGCCCTAAAAGACTGCGATGTGGTCCTAGTAGGGACAAATTCATCGCAGCAATTTATTATGTCCGAACACCTCAAGAAAAACGCTATCATTTTAGATATCTCCGTTCCGAGCAATCTTCATAATAGTGTGAAATCCTCAAAAGAGTTTATTTCCTTTCAAGGTGGCTTTGTACGATTTCCTTTTGAACAAGTGCCCGAGCACCATTGGATTCCTGCTGCCGGTACTAAAAATTGGTTCGCCTGCATGGGCGAAACACTTTTGTGCGGGCTCAACAAAATTGAACATTCTTTTTCCATAGGAAATTTGGAAAAATCCGCCATTTTGCAAACCCTTCGTATGGCCGATGAGATGGGAGTGACGCTTGGAGACCTTCGTCGTGAACTGTAGAACACATTTAAAGTACTCAGTTTCTGCGTTCTCGCCCACTCGCGCTCCTCGACGTACTTTAAAGTACGCCTCGGCCGCTCTCGCAGGCTGCGGCCTTGAAGCTGAGGTTTTTAAATGCGTTCTATGATAGCCCTATTATATTTGTTAGTTTACTTTTTTAGTTTTGAGTTGGGGGCGGCGACTTTTGATTATAATTTGGGGATTAATACCAAGGGGTATCAGCTCACAATAAAAATGGCTTTTAAAAAAGGGGTGACCCTATCGCAAGTGCGTAGCAATTTGCGGGATGCCTATCTGCTAACGCAATTTAATCCCAACATTAAGTCTGTGAGTTATGACTCTGATTCCTCCAATGATTACAAAATGGAACTGCTCACTCAAAGCTGGGGAATTTCGTCGAACTTAATTTCCAACTGCCATGAGACTGAATCCTTAGGGGAACTTTGGAACCGAAGTTGCGAGCTAGCCACGAATAGCGGCGATGGCGGAAAGTTTATGGCCTGGAAAAAAGACGCGGCCTTTTGCGCCCTGCAAAAACCTTCTCAAGAAGTGCTTTGCCGCATTGATATTTCGGGACTGGCCAAACCAGTGACTCTAGCGGGTTTAGAAATTGTCAGCTCACGAAAATTCACGCTCAAGGCAAAAGAGCCCGCTCTAAAACACTTTCTGCACCTCTGGCTTTATGGCAACCAAGGAAGCTATTCGCCATCCTTAGCGAAAAATGTTTTTGAAGAAATCGGATTAAGAGAATCTGTGGAAAATGCTTTTAAGAAAGCACTCCGTGAGGACCAAACAGAATTGGCGGAAGTCAAAGGGAACTTTCAGCTTCCCGAGTAGATTCACATCAAGTTCAATCCCAATGGCTAGGGATTATTGATAAACAGTTTTTCTTGAGTCCCTCTCATGGCCGTGCTGAAATTAGAAGATATGCAAAAGCTTTTTTTAACAGGTACTTTAGCTAAACATGCAATCATCGGCGTCATCCTTTCATTGATGTTGGCACCCTGGTCGGTGGCAAATTCCAATGGCCCCACTTACGATCAAGTAATGAGGGTCAGTGATAAAACTTTTTTGCAGCAGTTTAAAGAAACCTTTGTTAAAGACTTTTGTATCGATGGATCTCCTTTTCGAGATTGCTATGATGTGAGCCAAAAAAAATGTGAGTCGAGCTTAGCAGCCTCCATCCCTGCCTGTGCTAAAGAAGTTCGGCTGCCCAAAAGTATTCGTTTAGATCTCCATAGTTCAAAAGCGGGCGAGTTAATGGGTCGCTGTTTAGGGGCGCAATATATGCGGCAACTTAAGAACTCCCGGATAAAAAATGACTATTGTCAAAGGCGTGATCGATGGCCCACAAAAATTCAATGATCAATAAAGTTCTTTCTATGGTCCTTATAGCGGTGACTCCTGGGTTTGCCCTACCATCCGAATTTTCTTGTGGTAACTTTGCTGAAACCAAAAATAAGCTCTATTCAATTATGCGCGCCTATCAGTGCGAGACCAGCCAAGGCTTGGATAGTTGTCGTGAGTTTCTTGGTCTTGGCGAATTGGGCGCGATTGCTGCGGGTGTGGGTACGGCGGGGCTCATCGGCAAATCCGCCGCAAACAGAATTCGTAATCCTGAGTTTGTTATGTGTCCTCTGGGTCATGCTTTATTACGCGGAAACCCTTTAAAAGAATTCTTTTTACCGACAGCATGGGCGGACTGTGTTTCCACAGAGCCACTGCTAAAAAGAAAATTGAGTGAACTGGCGAATAATGACTTAGTCGAAATCAATCGACGTATTGCTGAACAACAAAAGCAAATCGAATACATGAATGAGATAAAAGAACAAGATAAGGCCAATCAAGCCCTCGCTGCCCCTAAAGATAAGGTCCAAGAACTGAAAGAGCTCCAACAAAAACTTTTTGATGAACAAAAAAAGTTGGCAGATGCCGCTGCAGCATTAAAAGATACCCTTTCTTCATTACCTGCCGACGTTAAACAAGACGTAGTTACTGGAATTGCTGCCCTACAAAAAGAAAATCTCGAATCTTCTTCCTCACACCCCTACGATCGCATTGCCAGAGCCCAAAAATCATTACATGAATATGTGGACAGTCTTCCACGTTTGAGCAGCTCTCAGAGGGAAGCACTTAAAAGACAAGGCAGTGAAGTTTTGAAAAATGAAATGGGCGTGCAAATTTACGACACCAAAATAAAGACTGGCGGCTATGGCAGCGCGAGCACAGGTGGAAGCCCTGTCAAATACGATGCTAAACTTGCTGGTGAAATGAAAAATAACCTTTCAGTCTTGGAAGCCCAAAAGAAGAAGCTACAAGAGGTGGTTGATAACTTAGCCAAGCCACTCTATGAATTTCCGAAAAGCTATGATCGCCTTAAGCAGTGGATGCTTGATTTGGTTAACACCAATTCTATTTCTGCTAATACCAAAACATCTTTGCATGCCATGGATTTCCACATTGCAAATCTAGAAGTTAATCCTCGCCAACCAACTAGCTCATTCCGAGGTGTCAGAATATCTAATTTCCGATCCATCAATCCCAAACTTTTCCTAGCCCGTACGATGGGAAGTGTATTGCTGACAACCGGGGTCATGTCGGCTGCGCAAGCCGCTGACGTTGGACAGAAAGCTGATGACGTCTTAGCATTTACTGACCCCGTATCACTTGCTATGCGTGCGAGTGCTGGTCCTTTGGGTGGGAATTGTGGAATGAATGTGCCAAGCCCGTACTTTCCGATGGATCCCGACAAAGGCTGTAATTACGATTTTGACTGGAACGATAGGATTCAAACAGCTGCCGCTGAAGCCAATGATGCCCAATTGGCTGAAATGTTCAAACAGCAAGGTGTTTGTGATGGAATCCAACGAAATTTCGAAAAGTACTATCCAAAACTCTCAGGCAAGGTGAACTGTCAAACGAGTCCCTTAAATGTAAAACTGAGCGATGGCTCAAGCTTTGCTTACAAAGACAACGATTATTTGATCACTACGGGTCGCAACAGCGAGCGCGTTGGCCATTACAAAAAGAGATCGGGCATCGACGAGTACTCCACCGGAAAAGGCGGTGAAAAAGTAGACCTAAACGCGAGTGAGTTTTCTAAAGAATATCCAGACCACTGGGCAGAATTTAATCGCCTTAAAGCCATTGCCCTGAGCGTGCACTCCTGCTGTTCCGATTCAGGAATGCGCCCGCCCGAGAACGAGTGTAACAGATATGGCATTCGTTCAGCGGGAAGTTCAAATTCAAACGATGGTGACGGAGCCATTTAAGTTCTAGAATAGGATTAATGCTTTCCGGGGGCGAGTCAATTTCACTCGGTCAGGTTTTACCTTCAAGTTTCCTAAACGGTTCTTTGAATTTTACTAAACAATTGCTTCTTGCTCTTTTACCTTTGGCTCTTTCAGTTGAATTGAAAGCATGAGCGCAAAAACATTAAACCCCATGGCAAGAAGACCAATCATCGGGAGGTTTAAAAATTTTCCATCTTCGGCTTTAACCAAAATTGCGCCCGCCACCATACTTGCACCCGCTGTGGCTAAGTGCTGAACACTCACAATACAACTTAAATAGCGGCCCCGATCTGCCGGTTTGGCGACGGAAGTGATTAGAGTCATCGCTGGAGTCATGCGACCGCCCATGAGAATAAAAAATGAAGATACCAGAAATATGACTTGCGCGACTGAGTTCGAAAATACGTTCGTGACTAGATAGATTGGCAGAAGTGAGGCCACCAGTGTCCAACGAAACGTTCGGGCGCGCCCTAGTTTGTCAGTTAGTTTTCCAAATCCAATGGCTGCAATGAGTGAAGCTAAACCCGCAGCGAGATAAACCAATGGAAGTTTAGTTTCGGGCAATCCTCCATTGGAAACAATGCTTGTAAATAAAAATGGATTAATAGTGAAATGGCCTAAAATCAGAAACGCCATAAAAACAATCCCGCCCCAGTATTCTCGATCCGAGAAAACGTCCTTCAGAAAAGCGAACGAACTTTTCGAAGCACCCGCACGTTGTTCGAGGTGACCAGTCAGTGAGGGCATCCAGTGGTGGACCGCAAAAATCAACCCCGCACTCAACAATGCCAAAAAGAAAAAAGGACTCTGCCAACCAATTCGGTGGGCCATAAAAAGAGCGATGGGAACACCAATGATAGAGGCCAAGGCGAAAGCCGACATTAACATTCCAAGGGCCGTGCCTCTTTTCTCCAAAGAAATTGTGTCGCTGACAATGGTGATTAAGAGGGAACCACAAACTCCGGCAAAAAATCCGGTAACTGCCCGAGCCATCACCAAAAATAGGTAGCTAGATGCCATACCACACAATAAATTACTCAAGAGAAATCCGAAGAGGATTCGAATCAAAAATGTTTTTCGGTCATAGCGGTCAATCAAAAGTGAGCCACCGAGACCGCTTAAGCCAGCCAATAGGGTAAAGGCTGCCACTAGCATTCCAAAGGCTGAAGCTCCAATATTGAAAACCCGCATAAATAAAGGCCCCAGTGGCATTAAGATCATGAAATCTACTATCAAACAAAAATGGGTTAACACCAACAAGAGCAAAATGGTCTTTTCTTTTTTATTAAACATTCATTCCCCAAACTATTTTTGTTGATACCATCGCTTAATCTATTTAGCTTATCTATAGATGAATATCTTTGTCACTGGATCAAATGGCTTTTTGGGATCTCACTTGGTACGCAAACTCCTCGAGCAAGGGGAAACTGTTTATGGATTGGTGCGCCCTGAAAGTTCTTGTGACCTGATTAAGAATTTGCCCATCAAGATCATTTCTGGCGACGTGACTTCCCCGCTTAACAGTGATGCTCTTCCTGATATTGATATTATATTTCACTTAGCGGCGGTAATGGGAACGTCCCGAGCGAGTTTAAAACAGCTCAATCAGGTTAATGTTAATGGAACGCACAACATTATTAATCTGGCGATTAAGAAGAAAGTGAAACGTCTTATTCATGTTTCGTCGGTGGTGGCCTTGGGCGCACTGAATGCGCCAGGGATACCAGTGACGGAAGACGACAATGATCGCAATAGGCAACGACATATACAGAACTTTGAATCAAAACGGCTAGGCCAAGACCTCGTTATCAATGCCGTTCATCAGCAAGGGCTCGATGCGGTGGTAGTGAATCCCAGTCTAATATTTGGTCCTGGGGACGCTCGCAAAGCCATTCGTAAAGGAAACCTTAAAATCGCTAAGGGCCAAGTTCCCATCGCCCTCCCTGGCGGCATTAATGTGGTCAGCGTTAGTGATGTTGTCAGTGGAGTTATCGCCGCTTGGAAAAAGGGGCGTTCCGGTGAGTGCTATATCTTAGGGGGAGAGAATATTTTGACGAAGGATTTATTCGCTTGGATATCAGAGGCCGCGGATCAGCCGGTCCCCACCAA
>CAZYOE010000015.1:23447-37175 GCA_964648725.1 uncultured Pseudobdellovibrionaceae bacterium
CCTTAAGGGATTAGCATGGGTCAATGATTCTTTAGGTATTAATTCGGAATTGAATAAAGAAGCCGTAAATAGTTTGCTTCTTTATCATTGGTGCGATTCCACAAAAGCCAAGACAGAGTTGAATTATCAACCTCAACTAGCTAAAGAGGCTGTCCTTGCTTCGGTACAATGGATGAAAGAGAATGAACTACTTTAATCACTCTAACATTAATGTTGAAAGTCATCGCGACTTCACCCTCGAACGACAGATATTTTTAATCGATCTCGATGGAACTCTTTTGGAGAATCATTCTCCCTTCTTTCAGTGTGCCAATGTTTTTATGATGTTTAAACGCTTCGTGCCGGTTTTTGGTTGGAAGGAATGCGTCCCAAAAACAAAGGCCTGCCTTGAGCTGATCCTAGAAAACACCCAACCCAATCGGGCCACGAATTATGAAGTGGTCAAAGATGCTTTTTTAGGTTTTTCCCTTCTCTCCGAAGCCGACACTCTGGAGATCCTTTGGGAGTTTTACCTGGAAGACTTTCCAAAGTTGGCGTTTCTGACGTCTCCAGTGAAGGGTGCCAAACAGGGTCTTCAGGCTCTTCGCGATGCCAATAAAACCCTCTATCTCGCAACAAATCCAATATGGCCCAAACAATGTGTATTAAAGAGATTGGAATGGGCTGGTATTCCCTCGGAATGGTTCACTGAAATCACTCACTCTGAAAACTGGAACGTTTGTAAACCAAACCCGAGGTACTACGATAAAATTCTGACCGACTGGAAACTCGATCCAAAGAATACTGTCATGATTGGAAACGACTTTAAAAAAGACGGACCCTCAACTCAAGTTGGGATTCCTTGCTTGTTGCTACCTTCCAAAAACAAACATATTTTTTGGAAGAACCTCGCTAATTCTTTCGACTCTTAATTCCTAAGTTTTTCGGAAGGAATGACTCATCCAATTGTTCTCGCGGGCCATTTTTTGCAGAGAGAGCTCCGTTTCAAAAAGTTCATCACCCTCTGAAGAACAGGTAACCGCCAGCTTTAATAGCTGCGAGCAATCAATTAAAGAAGCGTCTCCCATAGTATTCCCCGCGCACAAAAGAGGGCGCACGCCTTGCGTTCGCTCAAGCAAAGTCTGCGACTTGCCTTCTTTCCAAGTGATGTTTCCATTGAGTTTATCGGTAACAATTCCATCTTTAATGTGAGTTTCAATGCCGATAACATCGTCGTAATGCAATCCCAACAATTCGGCAAAAGGTTCCACAGCCCACTTAATAGAAGCTGTCACAACATAAACCCGAATTCCTTTGCTGCGAAGCCAGTGAATCAATTTTTTCTGGGCCGGAAAAACAGGCCAATGGGTTTGTTTTTTTAAACATTCACGAGCCCAATGGCGAACCTGCGCTAAACTGTGTCCCATACTGATTTGGGCTAACCACAAATAAGCTCCGCGTGGATCTCGTTCTTTCCATTCATGATAATAGGTCCACGGATCAGCAGGAAGATCCTTTAATCCGCTATGAGCAATTTGATATTTAAAAAAGGTTTCGCCCGCATCGACATCCCACAGGGTTCCATCGGCATCGAAGGCCGCATAATGAGGCGAACCCTCACTTTTTAAGTGGCGATCAAGTTCTGTTTCTAATTGATTCCAAAGCTCGAGGCTAAATTCAGAGTAATTCGACATGACGGCCATCTTGTAAGATAACTTTTACTTTTACAATCTTTAACTTCTTGCTAAAAAGAAGAGTAGCTCTTGCTCTATAAGGAAACCAAAATGTCCAACGACTTTGTATCTGCGAATCTTGAAAATTTAGAAGAAATTCTTGCTTATGAAAACAACAAGTTGCATGAGCTTTATCCCACTGAAATCGAGCAAAGCATGGTTCGTTGGAGCAGCCGTTGGCGCCAGGAGTCTCTAGAGCACTACCTGAAAACCGGCTGGAGTTTTATTCTGCGCGATCGAGATATTAATAGTGATTTTTCCGTTGATGGAGCTTTAGTTGGCTATTTTTTGGCTCAGCCGTTACTTTTTTTAGACGGTCAAACGCAAAGTCTTTGGATTGAATTTATTAGCTTCTCCAATTTGGCGACCAGAGACAAACTTTGTGACTTTGCTTATAAACTTTCAAGGGAAAAACACTTTCAAAAGGTTTACTTTCCATCTCAAAATAACGTGATAAACTCTGTTAATTCCTATAAGGCAACCCCCTGGACTCCCGAAATGGTTCAGGTGCTAACAACAAAGGTGCAATCATGAAGACTTTTTCGGCCAAGACGAGAAAAGAAAATCTCAAAAAGCTTGAAACAAATATATTTGATTTAGTTATCATTGGTGGCGGAATCCTGGGTGCCGGAATTGCCCGCGACGCTGCTTCTCGAGGAATGTCAGTAGCCCTGATCGAAAAATCTGATTTTGCCTCGGGAACAAGCTCACGTTCCAGCAACCTGATTCATGGTGGCATTCGCTATCTTGAAAACCTCGAATTTGGCTTGGTTTTCGAGGCTCTCAATGAACGAGAAAAGCTTTATGAATTAGCTCCTCACTTGGTTCACCCACTTCGTTTTCTATTGCCAATCTATCAGAATTCGCGAGTTGGTCTTTTTAAAATGAGTCTAGGGATGTGGCTCTACGATATTCTGGCACTTTTTCAAAGTCAGCTTCATGAGACTCTCAATGCGAGACAAACCTCTGAGCGCATGCCTTGGGTGAAAAAAGAGGGCCTTGTCGGCAGCGTCGTGTATTCCGATGCCTATATGGATGATGATCGTCTTACGATTGCCACTCTTCGATCAGCGCATGAGCTTGGCGCAACTATTACCAATTTCACCCTCGCCACCAAGGCGCTTTTTGATTCAAGCGGAAAAGTCGTAGGTGTTATCGCGCAAGACCAATTCAATTCCAAAAAAGAAATCCAAATTCGCGGAAAGCATGTGGTTAGTTGCGTTGGCCCGTGGACCGACGAAGTCGCTCCCTTGCTTGAAAACGGCTGGAAGAAAGCCCTTCGACCTACCAAAGGTATTCACATCACTATCGCCAAAGACCGGCTTCCGCTCCCAGAAGCTGTTGTAATGGCGGTCGATAAAGAAAATCGAATTGTTTTTGGAATACCTCGACATGAGATGATTATTATTGGGACCACTGACACTGATTATAAAGAAAGTCCTGATAAGGTGGTCGCAACCAAAGATGATGTCGAATATCTTTTACGAATCGCCAATGAATACTTTCCTGGTGCGAACTTAACAACCAAAGATATTATTGCCACCTATGCAGGGGTTCGACCTCTGGTTGATGATGGAGCCAAAACTGAAGGTAAGACCAGTCGTGAACATAAAATTATGACCACTGAACATGGTATCACTTTTGTGATGGGAGGAAAATACACTACCTATCGAAGAATCTCCGAGCAAGCTGTGGAAGAAGTGCTACAGCATTTTTCGAAACAGGGTCAAGTGGCCTTTGCCGTTGGCAGAACGGAGACTCCCTTGAATCCTCTTTGTTCACCTGAAAATTATCAAAGGGCCTTGGTTCTCTGCGACTATTGGAGCCAAATTTATCACTTGTCCGTTGCGGATGCGACCCAATTAGCACTTCGCCATGGAATGGAAGCTGAGTCTCTCTTGGTCATGGGCAATCGACTGAGTCTAACTCGCCTTGAGATAGAACTAGTTCATGCCATTCGCTACACAATGTGCTTGAACCTTGTTGATTTTTATACTCGACGATACCCGCTATTTCTTGCAGAACCAGGACATGGCCTCGAATGGCTCGAAGTTTTTGGATTGCTGGCCCAGAATGAACTCGGCTGGAGTGATGAAGTACTTCAATCCCAAAAGGAAGCTGTGAAACAGTACATGGCCAGAGAACTTCAGTGGCAGAAGTCGTGATGGAGACCCTTTAGACCTTTACTCATTTTTTGTGATGACCTCTTCGCCGACGATGAGACGCCCTGCCACACAATTGAGGTCTCTTTAAATTGACTCTTGTCTCTGACCACCCTAAAGTCGAGGCACGAGAACTGTTAAATGGGAAACGCTAAATGGGAATGTTTGATAAATTTTCTGATTATTTTGCCAATGACATTGCGATCGACCTCGGGACAGCCAATACTCTCGTTTACGCGAAGGGTCGCGGGATTATTCTGAATGAACCCTCCGTCGTTGCTGTTCAAAAGCACCATCGCGGACTTCAAAATCGTGTTTTAGCTGTTGGTAAAGAAGCTAAAGAAATGCTGGGTCGTACTCCTGGAAGTATTATGGCGATTCGCCCTATTAAAGATGGGGTAATCGCTGACTTTGAAGTGACTCAATCGATGTTGAAATACTTTATTCAAAAGTCGATGGGTGGCCGCAAAAGTCTGATACGACCACGAATCATCATCTGTGTACCTTATGGAATTACTCAGGTAGAAAAGCGAGCCGTTAAAGAATCTGCTCAATCAGCAGGTGCTCGCGAAGTTTATTTGATTGAAGAGCCGATGGCAGCGGCCATCGGTGCTGGACTTCCTATCACCGAACCAAGTGGAAACATGGTTGTTGATATGGGTGGCGGTACCACAGGTGTGGCCGTTATCTCCCTCGGTGGTATTGTTTACTGTAAATCAATTAAAGTTGCCGGCGATAAATTTGATGAAGCAATCGTCAATTACGTTCGCAGACAATTCAACTTGTTGATTGGTGAAAGAACCGCTGAAAATATTAAAGTTCAAATTGGAAACGCTTATCCGTTCGAAGAAGAGCGCGTTATGGAAATTAAAGGTCGAGACCTTGTTGCCGGTGCTCCAAAAACGATCGAAATCACCAGCTCTCAGGTTAACGATGCCCTGATGGATCCATTGTCTGAAGTTGTTGATGCCGTTCGAACAGCTCTTGAAAAAACGCCTCCAGAACTTGCTTCTGATATCGTTGATAATGGGATCGTGCTTACTGGTGGTGGCGCGATGCTTGCCAATCTTGACGTCTTGTTGAGAGAGCGCACCGGATTGCCGGTATCTATTGCTGAAGATCCATTAACTTGTGTGGTTATTGGTTCTGGCAAAGTTCTTGATGAGCTTGATCTCCTCAGAACCTTGACCGTGGACTAGTGGACTAGAAGATGACGGATGAACTGATTACTAAATCCGCTCTGTTTTTCTTCCTTCTAACTCTTGATGATAAAATTACCACTGAAGCGACCTCAAAGGCGCTTGAAGCCCTGAGAGATCAGGGCCAACCAAAAGCAGGCGCTTCTTTTTTCGATGATTCAAATTTAGAGTCACTCATCAAATGTTGTTTAGCTCAGTGGCAAAAAATCCGTTCTCACTTCCGAAAAGAACAAATTCAAGTCATTTCTACAACGGCTCTTCGCTGGCCAGAGCATATTGATTTAAACCCCTGGAAGGAATTTCAGAAAAGGGCTCCTGAAAATGAGCTCATCGCTGTTACCTGGGTGCATATTATCGGTGTTCCAGAGGCCGTGCTTGCTCGCTGCATGAATGTGAGTGAAGGCACGATCCGCTATCGCGTTGGCAATGGCCTCTCCTTGCTTGGACAGCTTAATCGCCCTAATATTAGCTCAATACAGTTTTCTTAAATTTTGCTGAACAGGAAGGGGTCCTTTTAGCTTAACCGAGGAGCCAAAACTATGAAAAAGGAACTTGGAATTAAACTTCGCAATCCCCACAAGAGAGAACTTAGCCCATTTATGGCTGAACAGTTACTCTACGACTATGCCATTAAAAAAATTGATCCGTTGAGAGAAAAGGCCGTCGCTGATATTCTGCAAACCTCACCCGAACTTGCGAAGGCTTTAGATGATATCATTTACGGGATGACATACTGTCATCATCTTCAAAAAACGACAATTGCCCCTGAGTTTATTCAAAAATTTAAAGTCCTGCCAAACTTGCGGTCACGAATAAAAAAATATCGCAATTTGCGCCATTGGAACCAAAGTACGATTTGGATACTTGAAGCTGTTGGAATCAGTCTGTTTATTTTACTTGTTAGCTTAGCTATTCCTTGGCCTAAATACCTTAAGCTTTTCTTAGAAAAGCAAAAGCCTGATTTTATTATTAGTGAGATCCCAAGAGACTCCAGCTTTGCCGCAACTAATCTTCCTGAACCTACGGGCAGTCCTAATCTTATTCAAGAGTATACGTCGGTAGCCGAACTGAATTCTGTGAATCCAGACTTTACAATCAACAAATTCACAGTTTCCCTCCCACGACTTGGGGCGAGCATTGAACATCAAGCCCTTCGAAAATCTGCCAAAGGTATTGTTGCCCCTTATTTGCGAATTAGTGTTCCATTCAACCAAACAGAAGCCTTGTTCTCGGAGCTGAAATCACAGGGCCAGTTGACCTGGTTGACTCCCCCAGAGGAAAATAAAAATGGGAGCAAAATCTTTGGCATGGAACTTTGGGTGGTCAAACAAGAACCCCCCAAAGGAATACCACCAGCCAAAGACAATAATGGTGAATGATTCAAACGATAAAAACACAACCTAAAAGATCACTTCGCTGGATCCTAGCACTTTGGTTTCTCTCGTTTGCAATTGTACCAATTATTTTTTTAACCTTTTACTCTCTTCAAAAGTTTCAGCAGACCGTCGACAACGAACTTGTTCTACGACTTAAGGGAAATGCTTCAGAAATTCGAGTTATCCTTAGTGAGTATCAAAAGGGGCTCACTCAACAACAGTTGGCCTTAACTAAACATTCACGGTTACAGACTGATCTAATCAGCAGAAATATTGGAGCCATTGATGAGCTTACCGCCAACTGGCTTGCCGACTCGATGGCATCTAGCATCGCGGTCTACAACAAGTCTGGAGACCTTCTGGTCGAAAATCAAAAAAAATCCAGTACGGAAAAATCGAGTGGATTATCTGCAAATGTGGCGACAAAAAAAATATCACTTCACCAGAGCATTCGAGACCAACTTGGTCGCAAACAAATTGTGTACTTGCCCGACTACTCCTCGTCGCAAGTTCTGAACCTGGCACTCATATCACCGCTATACCGTGAACAAATTTTAACAGGTTATCTGAAGCAAACCTTAACTCTTGACGCCAACTTTTTGAAACGAATCAGCGACCGCATGCAAATTCAGGGAATCTTGCTCGAGCCTAATGGACGTACTATCGTTGGATCCCACCCTGATTTTCAATTGTATAAGTCCGATTTTTTCTCAGACTATTTAAAGATTCCGAAATTAAAAACCATCACCTTAGCACTCCGGGGAGAACCTTTCGGTTTTGTTTTTACCAAAATTCCTTGGGGTGGATCCAGTTTTCAAATAGCCCTCGCGGCTTCCAAAAAGGACTCGAACACCGCCATCGAAAATCTGCGGGTCGCTTATTACAGTTTATTGGCTATCATGTTTGGAGTACTGGTTCTCTCGGTTATTGCAGCTTCAAATGTAGTTCTCCGGCCCCTGTCAGAGCTTGTGGAAGCCATTCAAGATCTCCATTTGGGCGAAAATATCATTGAGCTTCCAATTAAAAGCGACAATGAAATTGGCCAACTCACCACCTCCTTTAACGACCTCAGCCGACGAATATTAGCGACGCAACGAGATTTGAAAGATAAGATCAAAGAATTAGAGCAAACTAACAATCATCTCAAAGAAACTCAAAGCCAACTCGTTCATTCGGCTAAAATGGCAAGTCTTGGTCAATTAGTGGCCGGTGTGGCCCATGAACTCAATAATCCAATTGGGTTTATTTACTCCAATATGACCCACCTGCGCGAGTACTCTGACAAACTTTTACAGCTCATCGACATGGCCGAGAAAGACTCCCTGCAAATGGCGAACTTGCAACAAGAGTTTGACCTCGATTACATTCGAAAGGATTTACCTAAACTCATTACGAGCTGTGAAGACGGAGCCCGTCGAACAAAAGAAATTGTAATTGGCCTCAGGAACTTTTCTCGTCTTGAAGAGAAGGCCTATAAACCTGTCGATATCCACCAATCTCTCGATACAACACTCAATCTACTTAACAGTGAATTTAAAAATCGAATTGAAGTTAAAAAAGAGTATGGCAATCTTCCTCTGGTTACCTGCAACCAAACGCAGATAAACCAGGTTTTTATGAATATTCTATCTAATGCCGCTCAAGCCATTAATGGATCTGGAACTGTTTGGATTACCACCAAGCCTGTCACCGCAAACGATACCCTTCCAGACAGTGTGAGTATTGCCATTCAAGACGATGGCCCTGGAGTACCTCCGGATGTCCTGCAAAAAATTTTCGATCCATTTTTTACCACCAAGGGCGTGGGCAAAGGCACCGGGCTCGGTTTAGAGATTTCTTATGGAATTATCCATTCCCATGGCGGTACCATTAAGGTTACTTCAAAAGTGGGCTCTGGTACTGAATTCGTAATTATCCTCCCCAAAGAATCACCCCAGGTTGTGGAGTAAGACTGATGAATAAAGTTTTCTTGCTCTACTTCTCCTTTTTTTTATTTTGGACATTTCGGGGATTGGCTGCTCCGACCCCGTTTGGTGAATTGCCCCTCGAAGAAAGACCCACGGAAGTTCCTAAACCCAAACCTAAACCTAAACCCAAAGCACCGAACATAAAAAAAAGACCCTCCATTATGACAAACAAACCTGACCCTAAACATAAAGCACCTAAAGTTCTGCCCTCTGAATTAATGGGTCCTCCTAAAAAGTCTGATGATGCCGCAGAAATGCTTTACCCCGATGAAATTGGCAAAAAGGTTTCGCATCTGGTGGTTGGTCTAGCCAACCGCCTAGATTCCTTCTTCGGCGAGGAGCGAAGCGATGACGAAAAAAATGGAAGTACTTTAAGACTCGTTCCTTCTTATACTTACTATGACAATCGTAAGCCTGTTACCGAAATGGGAGTGAATCTAAATCTTAAATTGATAAATCTCGAATCAAAAGCAAAAAAGCTAGAGACGTCTTTGCGGGAGGGAATACTTGAAACCGCGGGCCAGCCAAAGCCCGGAAATAGACCTAAAGGCCCAGGACTCGAAGAAGAAGAAACTTGGCATTACAATTTTGAGAGTAAGCTAGCGGCCAGACCCGCAATCTATTACTCGGGAAAGCTTCGTGTTCGACGCAACTTTGATGGCGAGTTTTTTTTAAATCACTTCTCGCTCAGTGCGGGTTGGGACACCGACGACTATTGGTCACAAAAAACCGGTTTTCAGTCCGACCACGCACTCAATGAGTCTGTACTTTTTCGTTTTATCAATGAAGCGAATTGGTTTATCACTAAAAAAAGTTTTCAAACCACCCATGGTCCAAGCCTTATCCAAACTATCAATAAGTACAACTCGGTCTCCTATAATTTTCGGATGCTCTTTGGAATAGAAAAAAATGATTTCGAGCACCTGGAGTCTTCCTACAGCATTAACTACCGTCACGGAACTCCTTCAAAAAGGATTTTCATTGATCTGATCCCGGCATACACGTACCCAAGATCAGAGTCTTATGGAGAAATTAGAAGTTTCGAGATTCGGCTTGAGTATTTTTTCGGCGATGTGGAGTAAGGACTGCTATTGCTTGAGATCCCGCCATGATTTGCCCGAGCGCGCTCTTGGATCTAATTGAAAATTACGAACCGCCTGTTGATGTTCCTCATAAGATTTCGAAAAAACATGGGTTCCATCATTTCGGCTCACAAAAAATAGAAACTCTGAGGACGCCGGCTCAAAAACGGCTTTTAACGATTCTCGCCCCGGATTGGAAATTGGCCCAGGCGGCAGTCCCTCTTTGGTATAAGTATTGTAAGACGTAGGAGTGAGTAAGTCTTTTTTTGTTATATTCTGAGGATATACGCCGGTTTCTGCCAATATTCCATATTGAACTGTGGGATCCGTTTGAAGTTTAATACCCTTTTGCAATCGATTAAAAAATACCGAGGCAATGAGAGGCCGTTCTTGAGCCGCGCCAGTTTCCTTTTCAATGAGGCTAGCAAAGGTTAAAATCTGATGACGACTCCATCCGCCGAGGTTCCGCCCTTTAGCGACATCATTATAATTTCGTACAAAAGCTTGCAGCATCACTTCAATCATTTGTTTTGCCGTGGTCTTCTTCTCGAAATTGTAGGTTTCTGGAAACAAGTATCCTTCGCAGTGACTTATTTTTTCTCCAAGTACTTTCTCCAAAAATTGTGCATCAGCACAGGCTTGCAAGAACTCATTTTTTTTACCATAGCCCTTCTTTTCAAAGTTGATTGCGATTTCGTAAGAATTTAATCCTTCAGCCACAGTGAAGGGATAATTGATACTTCTACCACTCGCAATAATTTGCATGATCTCTTTTGGAGAAAGGCCGTCATTAAGTGCGTATTCACCGGCCCGCATTTTTCCACGCAAACCGTAAAACCTCGCCAGAGTATTGAGTAAGCCTGGGTGTGCTATGAGTCCTTTATCTTCCAGACTCTTGCTAATAATTCCAAAGGATTCCCCGGTTTTTATTTCAAATACTAGTGCAACCGAGCCGCTTCCCAGTGGCTTTTTGTAATAGGTCTCGGTGGCATAAAAGATAAAGCCAGTAACAGCTCCAGCCCCAACAAGTAAACACGCTAAAATCCACTTAATCATTTGGCCTCAAAGCTAATGCCAGGTAAGTTTTTTGAAGGATCGTAGGGAGTTGGATCCTCGAGGTTTGCCATGGGTACTGAACAATATTGAACCGCAAAATGAGCAGAGGGCCTGTCATTTCCCGACTTTCCGGTACCCCCAAATGGCAATCTAGAGCTAGCACCATTGGTGGTTCTATTCCAATTCAGCAATCCAACATTAGCTTTGAAAAGTGCATCCTCATAAAGGGCTCTATCTTTAGTAAATAGCGCAAGCACCAAGCCGTAACCTGTCGAATTGACGATTTTCATCGTCTCATCAAATTCACCACTCTTATAAATGGCCACGTTCGGCCCAAATATTTCACTCTTCTGATAAACGGACTTTTCATTGTACTCACTAACTAGATGAATACTTGGAGTCACATAAAAGCCTTTATGTTTAAGATCCAAGACTTTTCCGCGCATGAGACTTTCACAATTTTCTCGCTTTGCAATTTCCTGAAAGCGCAGATACTTTTCAACGGATTGAGAGCTGATTAGAGGCCCCATGAAAGCATTTTCTTGCCAATGTCCGATTGATATTTTTTTAGCAGCTTCATAAAAACGATCGGTAAACTCATTGGCAATTTTGTCATGGAGAATAACACGACTAGTGCATGAACAGCGTTGGCCCGCCGTCATAAAGGCGCCAACCAAAGTCTCATAAACGGCTTTGTCGAGGTCGGCGTCTTCCCAAACTACTGTCGCGTTCTTTCCACCCATTTCTAGAGCAAGAATTTTCCAGTAGTGGGTCATGGTCTCTTGTTTTATTCTCAAACCAACTTCATAACTTCCGGTAAACAAAATTCCATCAATGTTTTCATTGATAACTAATTTCCGACCACACTCTCCGTCACCCTGAACAAGATTGAAAACTCCGCGCGGAAAACCGGCCTTATTAATTATTTGGGCGTAAAGTTGGCCCACTGCCGGTGTTTGTTCGGACGGTTTGAAAACGATCGTGTTGCCAAGAGCCAGTGCAGGTATGATATGGCCATTAGGCAAATGCGCGGGAAAGTTAAAGGGGCCAACCACGGCCATTACCCCTCTAGATTTGTAGCGGATCACCCCTTCAACACCTGGGAGGGCATTAGGAATGTGTTCCTCAGTCACGAGTTTCATTGAATGATTTAAAGTGATATCAATCTTTTGGCTCAAACCTTTAGCTTCAGTGGTCGCTTCCCAAAGGGGTTTACCAGTGTCTCGTGCAATAGCTTCTGCCATTTCGGCTTCATGGGAGATAAACATCTCTTTGAGACGCATCAAACATTCGTTGCGTTCTTGCTGGGTTTTACGAGCCCAACCCGCATAAGCAGTTTTCGCGTAGTAACAGGCTTTGTCGACATGGTCATATTGAAAAGGCACATCCATGATATGGTCATCAAGATCGCCGGGGCTGCGGTCGACGATGGTACCACTTTTATCTTCAAATTTAACAAACTCACCGTTGATGTAATCACCCTGATATTTGAGTTCAAATCGCGATGCCATTTTTAGCCTCCTTTATTTCTAAAACTTTGAGGGTGTCACATAGACAAGCTCATCGTTTTCAATTTCCAACAGTCGCTTTGTCGTCATTGGAACAGCCACTTCATCTCCGCGAGATTCATAAGGTGTCTGTACACACTTATAGCCATTGCGATCGATGCCAACTAATCCAACCTGTTTAAAATTAGAATCTTTCCATTCTTCGACTCGCAGGTTTTGACCATGCTTAATCGGCAATAACTCTTGCACCTTAGCCCCATAATGAGGCCCACCATCAAATGGATCTACTTCTTCAAGATAGTGAAATCCAATACTCTCCAATAAATGCTGAGCTGGTTTAGTGCTATCTCCGACTCTTCCCACTACCGTGCGCGCTTTCGTATCCAATAGACACAAATAGATGTCTTCTTCTGGGAAGAGACTTTGAATAAACTCTTTGTGGCTCTGACTCAGCAAATCAGCTTCTTGATAGGGTAATCCTGTAAATCGTCGCCCGAGAGCTTCCCAGAATTCACTTCTGCCTTCATCGGTGAGTGGCGGTGTTAGTTCGCAAAGTAAACGATCTTCAAAACGCTCGGGATACATGCCTATATAATTGAAACGAACAAAACTAATTTGCCGCCCAAGTTTTTCGGGCCTGCGCCGATAGGATTTATCAACGAGGAGTCCGCCGATTTCGGTGGGGCCGTCAGTATCCATCTGAAAACGAAGGACTTGATGAATAAACCCAATCCCTAAATCTTCGCTATAATGATTTTTTTTGAGGACTTTAAAAAAAGTGTGTGGAACTTCATCAGTTCCATGCTTGGGCAATATCAGCGAGCTGCCTACGATAAGGCTCTCTTCGATGTCTTCAATGACGAACAAATACTCAGCTTGATTTTTGGGGAGATCACCTGCAAAAGAAGCCACGCTTCTTTCGATTTTATCACTTAATACTTTTCGATCTCCAGGAAGATTAAGTAGATTGAATTGTTTTGCTAAATCGACCATCTGACTAAGATCTTCTGGTCTTGCACTCCGCAAAATGAAACTCATAAACACACCCTTTCAATCACACTGCGATAAAACTGAATGCTTTTTTCAAGATCTGCCAGAGTCACAAACTCATTGCTAAAGGACGGATTATCTTTGCGGGTGCCTGCTCCAAACCCAAGACTCACCACTCCTGTACGTGAGAGTAAACTCATTTCGGTGCATGTGGGTTGAGTAACAATTTCTTTGGGCATACCTACTGAGGATAGTGCCTCCAAACAGGTTTTGACAAAGGTCGAATTCAAATCTGTACGATAGGGCCGCTTATAATCTGCCACCCTACACTCACCCCCGACTAAAGTCGTGCCGGTTTGAATGCGTTCAAGCCAGGACTGGTAATGTTCTTCTTTCACCACGGGTGGAAATCGACAGCCAACGGTTAAATGGACGTGATCTTCAGAGGATTTAATAAGCCCCAGATTCATAGTCGGATGGCCAGGAGAAAACTCCGGATCTTGGGTAATGAGAAATTCGGAGCCAATTTGTTGTAAAAGCATATATACCTGGCGAAGCTTTTTCACCATCGGATCCTGAACACCACTGAACAAATCAAGTTCTAAGACAACATTGTTAGCAACGGTATTGTGATTGGTTCCACCCTCAATTTCCATAAGAACTACATTCTCGGGAA
>CAZYOE010000015.1:37185-48742 GCA_964648725.1 uncultured Pseudobdellovibrionaceae bacterium
AGTAATCGAGAGCCTTATTTATGGCATTTTCAGAATCATAGCCCTCAGCCGAGTGAGTCGCTTTTCCTTTGAAAAGTTTTGATTGTGTGCTCGCACTCTCCATTAAGTTGTGTTCAATACGGTATTCGCGCTCTTGCTCAGAAAAAAGAATATAGATCTCCAGAATAGCATAGCCCTTTCCGGCATAAATCATACGATGTCCTGAAGGTTCGCCAACCAGTGCATATCGCGCTGAAAATTTGTTTTTCCGTATGGCGCGTAGCATGCCTTGCATGCCGATTTCTTCACCAAAAGTTCCTGCAACCACCGGGTTTATCTTCCATCCTTTAGTTTCTGAGAAAGTCCGAAGGGCCTCAAGTTTACAAAGCAGGTCGATTTTGGCTTCACAAGCGCCGAGGCCAAAAAGTTTGCCTTCTTTTATAATAGCATGAAAGGGATTATACATATTTTCAGTCCACATCGACGGTGAACCTGGATTGGCGGTATCAAAATGACTTTGTAAAAGAAATTCCTCTTTTTGACGTTCACTGGTACGGACAAAAATATTGGCTTGTTCTTGCCCGTGAAAGTTTTCTTCCTGCAAATCAACGTTCAATCCAAAATTCTGAGCTAAGTCACGCAACCAAAGGGCCGCCTCCCGAGTGCCAGCCTGAGGAGACGTATCGATAGCAATGAATTGTCGACATAGCTCAACGAAAGACAAGTGCTACTACTTTCCTTCTAACAATGATTTTTCGATGATGGTTCGAGCCACTTCAATGTCATGATCCTGTATTACCGCTGGTATCAAAAATCGAATGCGATAAGGATCTTTACCACATCCAAACGCAACTAAATTATTTTTATAGAGTCGCTTAATGAGATCTTCTGTTTTTTGCTTAGTACCGTCATAAGGTGTTACCGCCACCATTAAACCTAAACCACCAGCATCACTGAGGATTCCTTTACACGATCCATTAGAAAGATCATTTAACATGCCTACAAACTTATTATGAATCTTTTGAATCTTTCCGTCGGGACCAAGAAAACCTTCTTCAGTCAAAATTCTGATGATTTCATTTCCAATTGCCAGCGAAACCGTCGAACCTGAAAACGTTCCGGCGATCAAACCAGGTTTCGGATTATATTCTTCGGTATAAAGAGTGGCCCCTGTTTGTACAGTTTTAGCAATAGTACAGATATCAATATATTCACCAATACCTAAAGTTTCGAAGGCAAAAAGCTGGCCGGTTCTTGTAAAAGTCTGAACCTCATCAGCCCAAACCGCTATGTGCTTTTCACGGCAAAACTTAAGCAATGGCTCGAAAAATTCTTTTGTTCCGTAGCGAAACCCACCCTCCCCTTGCATTGGTTCAAAAACAAAACACGCTATGTTGTTTTCGTGTTGAGCATAATATTCTTTAAGTTTTCGTAACACGTCTTCGTGGCAAGATTTTCCTGCTTGCGGAGAGCAAAAAGGGAGACGCAAAACTTCGTTGTATGTTGGAAGACCCACTTTATAAGTTGGATTATCAGTGACCTCGGCCATCATTGTAGAACGACCAGCAAAGGCGTCATTAAACGCAACAATCATTTTTGCGGGCGTATTTTTTTGTCTAGCAATTTTTAATGCGTTTTCATTAGCCATGGTTCCACAAGTTGCCAACCATGCATTCTTGAGGCGGCTGTTCTTGCTGGCAACTTTAACCAATGTTTCAGTCAGAGCCACATATTCATTGTTGGGTTGAAGATTTCCTTGCATCACAATATCACTGAGGGAAGCGCGGATGGCTGTTTCAATGAGTCGTGGGTGTCCATGACCCATAACATGGATACCAATCCCATTAATTAAATCTAGTTTAATACTTCCATCTTCCATTTCGACATAGGGGCCATGGCCCGCACTTGACCCAATGTATGGGTGGTAAAGGGGGCGGCCTCTTAACTGCCCAATATGAGCCCGTTTCTTATCGGTCGCAACATTGAGCTCAGGATCAGCATCCTTTACTCCTGTAATTTTTTGATTTTTGCTCACCACTTCCTGAGCGAGGTCGCTGATAAGTTTATTAATTTTTTCAGAAGAATGAATTTCCTGACCGATTGTTCTTTCCATAATTTTCCTCTTTGATTTTCAACTGAGAATTTAGATAACTTGTAATACCCCTAGTTTAGATTCTACTGAATCTAGTTTATTGGGTGGTCCGTTTCCCGACAAGGCCCATCACGGCAAAATTCTGATAGACTCTCTAATGCGCCACACTTAGTCTAATATTTAATATGCATAAATTAAACTCTATTATAATTTTTTGCTTCTTCAGTCTGACATGGCTAAACCCTGCTCGTTCCGATGAATTTCCTAAACTTTTTGCTGAAGGCATAAAAAAGTACCAACAAAAGGACTTCTCTGGGGCAGAAAAAGTCTGGGCTGATATTACCAAAAAAACTCCTCTCGATGCCTCTGTGCTTCTTAATCAAGCACTCAGTTATAGCCAACAAAAAAAGTGGGGACTTGCGCTGGCTTATTTACGTGAAGCTCAATTGATTGACCCCAGAAATGCCAGTGTCCAACAGGCCTATCAATTTGTTTTAACAAATATGAAATCGCGTGGATTTCACGAGGAAGACTCCTTTATAGGTACTTTCGAGTTTCAATTTGGTAAATATTTTTTGTTGCCTGAAATTCTGAGTGTGCATTGGCTCCTGAGCCTTATACTCTTGCTCTGTTTAGGACGACTTTTTCGAGAACGAAGGCGTTCTGTTTATAAAGGACAGCATGCTCCGCAGTGGCAACCCCTTCATTGGACACTATCAGCGGTGTGGGCCCTAATAAGCTTTGTTCTCGTGCTTAAAATTGCTAGCTCCGTTGACCAAAAAGCCACCATTATTAGTAGCGGATCTGCCCCAATCCGATCTGCCCCAATGGCTGAAGCAGCCGAACTCGCCGATATTCCTGAGGGTACTCTCATCTCTATTAGAGACTTTTATCAAGATTGGGTTCAAGTGAGATTTGCCGACTTACCGGTTGGATGGCTGCAGCGAAAAGATCTACTATTATTAACTCCTGAGGGCTTTATACCATTTTCAGTTAGAAAGTAGACCAGGGGGGCAAAGGACCCGAATGAGATGAGCGCGGACGACGCAGCCTACGATAGGCTACGAACTAAATGAAAATGGTACTAGAGGAATAGAATGAAAACACTGTGGGACAATTTATTTCGCAAGAATTCGGCCCAAACTCGAATCACTTCGCTTTTAAAAGATACTATTCTCTTTAAAGATCTCGAAACTCACGAGCTCGAAATGGTCGAAAAGATCATGAATCCAAGGCAATTTCACGCAGGTGAGATCATTTTTCGGCAGGGAGATGGTGGCGTGGGAATGTATTTAATTGTCAACGGTAGCGTAAATATCTTTCTCGATGAAGTCCTCGAAAATCAGGAACTTCGCCAGTCCCTAGTGACCCGCCTATTTACAGGAGACTTTTTTGGAGAATCAGCTCTAGTTATTGAGGGTGGAAAACGCAGTGCTACCGTAGTGGCACGGGAGGATTGCGAACTTCTTGGTTTCTTTTATCCCGATTTATTGCAAATCATTAAGAAAAAACCACCCGTTGGAAACAAAATTTTGTTCCGTTTGGGTGAAGTCCTTGGAACTCGACTTCGGGAAACAAATAAAAAGATAATCTCACTCATCTCTGAAAATGAAAGCCTTAAGCTGGAGCTGGGAAGAAAGGTCGACGATGAAGGCAAGCACAACGAAGCTTATACTGCGCGAACGTAACTTTAAGTCTTTCTTTTTTATAACTATGCACCTGTTGTTGCTGACCCTCTTGATCTATTTGCCCAATATAATGGTCTCAACGGTCTTGGCCTTTGTAATATACTACCTCATAGAGCCCATTGTTGAATATCTCGAGGATCGGGGACTTACTAGAACTTTGGCGGCAGCCATTCCTTTTCTTACATTTGCCCTTCTACTGGCTGGCCTTTCATTTTGGATTTTGCCATTACTTTCAGACCAGATCGAGGCTCTGAAGACTCAGATGCCACAGTACTCTTCACGGATTAAGGAAGCCGCTATTCAATGGGAAAACAAAACACATCCTTGGCTAAAGGAAATGGGGCAGAGTTCTGCTATTGATACAATTCAGTCATATCTACTTGCGAAAGTCTCAGCCTTCTTTAGCCAAATCCCGATATTACTAACTTCTTCGCTCACAATCTTTTTATTAACCCCTTTTTTTAGTTTCTTTTTATTGCAGGATGGATCAAGACTCTATCGCAGTTTTTTAAAGGTTGTTCCAAACCACCTCTTTGAACTTATGATTAATGTTAATCATTCGATCAATGTGCAGTTAGGTCAGTTTATTCGGGCGCGTTTGCTTGAAACCGCCTTTATGACTATATTCATTTTTATTGGCCTTAGCTTCATTAACTTTCCGTATTCCCTCATTTTCGCCGTTTCAACTGGATTACTTAATTTGGTACCCTATATTGGACCGATCATTGCGGCAGTTCCTCAAATCCTACTATGCATGATTTCCCCTGAGCTGCGGGGAGACGTGGTTTCAATCATTATCATTAATATGGCCTCCCAAATTTTTGATATGGCCGTTTTGGTTCCAATGTTGGTGGCCAAAATTGTTGACCTTCATCCGGTGGTGGTGGTGCTTGCCGTGATTTTGGGTGGGCAAATGATGGGCGTATTGGGCATGATAATTTCAATACCTTTGGCTAGTGCTCTCAAAGTTTTCACTACTGCTTTTTATCGCTATATGACTCATTCCCACTGAGGGTCGTTAAAATTTATTTAGAAAATATAACCCGGTATGGTAGTTCAAACTTTAATTTGACGAGTCCGGTGTTTCGTTTTTTAATCATAGCGTTAAACAGGAAAGGTTCTTTGCAATGAATAAATCTTTGGTATCACTTGGTTTGTTTGTAATTTTGGGTCTTACCGGCTGTGCTTCCGGCGATAAAAAAGCGCCCGAGACAGCGGAAGCAGTTTTTGATCGCGCTAAAGAATTAGAAAAAGATGGCCGTACCGAAGAAGCCATCATGAAATACCAAGAAGTAAAGAATAAATATCCTTATTCGAAACTAGCGACAGAAGCGGAACTTGCAGCAGCGGAGGTCTCTTTTAAAGAGGAAAGCTACCCCGAAGCTCAAGTGGCTTACCAAATATTTCGTGATCTCCACCCCAAGCATCCAAAAACGCCCTTTGTGATTTATCGTCTGGCAATGAGCATTTATTATCAGATTCCCGAAGCCATCGATCGCGATTTGGCCATAGCCCATTCAGCCATCGATACTTTTGATGAATTGATAAAAGAATTTCCAGACTCCGAACACGTTGCAGAAGCAAAAGAGAAAAGGTTAGAATGTCTAAAGAAACTGGCAGAAAAAGAGCTTTATATCGCTAATTTTTATTTAAAAAAACAGCGGTGGGAAAGTGCTCTCGGAAGAGCTGAGGGTTTACTGACTCAGCATAAAGGACTTGGTTATGACGAAAGGGCCCTTGCAAGAGCTGCTTTTGCTGCCAAACAGGCAAACAAACAAGAATTATCTGATAAATATTTGGCACAGTTAAAGCAGGAATTCCCCAGCTCTAACGAACCAGAAGAGGTAAAGAACGCTTATTTACCTCGCTAGATTGGGTTGCTTAGGGCAAACCAATTAACACTTAGGGAGTTTAGATGGCAACATTATCTGGTGAAGTTCAGGAATTACTTCAACTGGCCCGGGATAAATTTATCGCCGGCGATTACAAGGCCACCCAAACTCTGCTTGCTCAAATTTTGCCAAAAAACGATAGAGTCCCAGAGGTTTTTCAGATGTTGGCCACTATTTTTTATAGTAATGGCCAGTTCAACAAGGCTATTAAGACTTTTAAGAGAGCTCTTGAAATCGACCCCTATTACACTGATGCAAGCGTGGGACTATCAATTATTCTCAACGATCTGGGTCGATACGATGAAGGCAAGAAAGTTTTTCTTGAAGCTCAAAGCCTCCTCGAAAGAAAAAACCGTCGGCCCGACCCATCAGTGAACGACAAGATCGCAGCCAAGTATGAAGAACTCGCAGACCTATTGTTTCAATGTCAGAAATATGACGAGGCGCTCGAACAATTCCAAAAAGCCCTTAACATTTCTCAACGGAAGCAACAAATCGGACTATCGATTATTGCGTGTTATTTAAAAATGGGGAACAAAGATAAGGCCATTCGCGAACTCAAGACTCTTCTGAAGGAATTTCCGCAGTTCATCGCTGGACGCAACAGGTTAGCTTCGCTACTTTACGAAGTAAACAAGGTTGCCGATGCGATTCAACAGTGGGAAACTGTACTAGCGAAGGATCCCAAAAATCCTGAGGCAACTAAAAATCTAAAAATGGCACAGACTTCGGATTTGTCTGAGCTTTTTTGATGGAGAACAAATGTCATTCAATAAATCTGAATTAGTTGTATTCATGAACGCTGGAGAAATTAAAGAGCTTGTTAAAAAACTCGCTCGACAGATTGAGCATGATTACCATGCCAAAGAAATTACTTTAATATGTCCATTACGTGGATCGATCCATTTCGTTGCCGATCTCATGCGCGAGATTAAGCTTCCGCAACAAATCGACTTTGTGCATTTGTCTGCGGTTGAAAAAGGCGGCGCCATTAAAATTATCAAGGACATTAGCCAAAATATCACTGGTAAGCATGTAATTATCGTTGAAGAAATCATTGATACTGGTCGTACTCTTAGTTTTTTAAAAACGCGGCTTTTAGCTTCAGCTCCGGCTTCTTTAAAAATTGTGACTCTCTTAGACAAACCCGCGCGGCGAGAACTACCATTGCGACCAGATTATTCGGGCAAAACAATCGATGATAGATATGTCATTGGTTATGGAATGGACAGTTCTGAACAAGGCAGAAATTATCCCGATATTTATTCTTTTAAAAACTAAATCGTGAGGTTGTATGACCGAAATTCATTGCCGCTATATTTTTGAATTCAATACTGTCAATGAGCAGCAGTATAACCTGTATTTTGACTACAAGGATATGAGCCTCCTTGAAAAGAGTTTTGAAAGCCAACAAGAGGGCTCTATGGCTTGGGCGGAACTCTCATATAATAAATGTGAGCACTGCCCATTATCAGAATCAGACACTAAATTTTGTCCTGCTGCTTTAGCATTGGGTCGGATTGCGAAAAAGTTTGCGGATGTTAAGTCCTACACCGAAACAAAAGTGGCTGTTGTCACTAGTGATCGAACCTACTTAAAGCAGACATCTACCCAAGAGGCCCTACATAGTATTTTTGGATTAATCATGGCGACTTGCGGCTGCCCTTACCTCCGGTTCCTTCGCCCGATGGCCCGTTTCCATCTTCCTTTTGCCAACTCCAATGAAACCTTAGTGCGCAGCCTTTCGTTTTACTTCATGAAACAATTTTTTTCGAATTCTGGGCAACAGCCTCAAACCTTTGATCTAAAGCCATTGACGGATGCATATGACAAAGTCCAGATAGTTAATCAGCACCTCGTTGAGCGAATTCGTAAGCTTGGTAAAGGTGATGCGGATTTGAATGCCATTGTTATTCTCGACAGTTTTGCAAGTTTGCTATCTATGCAAATCAGCGACGACTTTGCTGACCTACGGCCCTTATTTGTTGATTAGAACCTTCAAATCTGTAAACGCATTGACCTTTCTTAAACTATGCGACCAACGAGGTCATACTCCATGGCTTCAGTAATCTCGACTTGAACAATATCACCGGCCTTTGCTTCACCTTCATTGATTAAAACAACACCGTCAATATCGGGCGCTTGTTGAGATGTTCTGCCCTGCAGGAGCAACTCAGTCTCTTCACTGAAACCTTCCACAAGCACATCAATAACCTTACCAATCATTTCTTGTTGTTTCTCGCGACTGATTTCCTGCTGTAAACTCATTAACTCGTCAAAACGACGTTGTTTAGTCTCTTCGTCAATCTGATCAACCATTCGGCCACCAGGAGTGTTTTCTTCTGGAGAATACTTAAAACAACCAACACGATCGAACTGCTGCTCATCAACAAAATCGAGCAATTCTTCAAATGCCTCCTCAGTTTCCCCAGGAAAACCCACGATAAACTGAGTACGAATGACTGCTTCAGGGATTTCTGAACGAATTAAACTAACCGCTGCTTCAATTTCTTCACGAGTCATTTTACGATTCATGCGTTTCAATACATCGTTATTGATATGCTGCAATGGCATATCAAAATACTTAACGAGTTTTTTGTTGTTTTTGATGAGGTCAATCATCTCCGGCGTAATTCCGTCTGGGTATAAATATAAAACGCGAACCCATTCAATTCCATCAACCTCAGAAAGTGCTTTCAATAGAGCCACTGGGCTTTCTACCGCCTCTGGATTTTTCTTACGCAGGTCCCAGCCATAGTCTGTAAAGTCATGGGAAATGATAATGAGTTCTTTAACTCCACCAGCAGCTAAAAGTCTTGCTTCACTAACAATGTGAGACAATGACCGGCTTTGCAAATTACCACGGATCATTGGGATCGCACAGAAAGAGCATCGTTTTAAGCAGCCTTCGGAAATTTTAATATAGGCACGGTGCCCCGGTTGAGAGTTAATACGAGGAGTGGATTCTTCTTGCAGGTAGGTGGGAAGATTAAAAAATGTCTTCTGTTCATTCCCTTTCGAATGTTCCTTTAAAATCTTTCCGATATTCTGAAATTCACCGGAACCAACAAAGAGGTCCGCCTCCGGCAATCCTTCTACAAGTTCTTCTTTATATCGTTGAGTCAAACAACCCGCTACAACCACGCGTTTGACAGACCCACCATTTTTCAACTCGGAAACTTCAAGAATTCGTTGAATAGATTCACGCTTTGAATCTTCAATAAAGCCACAAGTATTGACGATCACGGTTTCCGCTTCTTCAGCATCCGGTACAACTTCGTAGCCTTCCTTCATAAGGGTGCCTGCCATAATTTCGCTATCAACTAAATTTTTAGGACAACCTAAACTAATGAAGTGTACTCGTTTTTTATTTTCAAGAATTTCCATAATACCCTTTCGCTCATCAATACTCTGTGATTTGAGCATTTTTCGGTGGCTTATATTTAAACACATTTTGTTTTACTTTCACGTTAAACTGGGTGGATCGGAACTCAATTTTGGTTTCATTCTCAACCTCATCGAGATACTCGATGGCGGCGACTCTTTGAGCTTTAACATCGACCTTCAAAATCAAATTTTTTAACCCAAACTCAGTTTTCTTCTCTTTCAATTCATAAAGCACAATTGCGCCATCCTTGGACTTTTGTTTTACTTGAAATACCGTTTGCAAGGGGCGAATTCCAAAAATTTCCGCCAAAATAATCGGAGAATTTTTCTTGCTCTTAATATTCATTTTAGCCACTTGCAAAGGCATCTCTTTGAACTCAGCGGGAGGATATTGCACGGTCCACAGAGTTTTACCATCATAAATTACCAGGCTCTTTTCTGGGTCCGTGGTCTCCCAGTAAAATTTACCTTTTACAAAACGGATCATGCCTTTAAAGACCGACTCTTTATCAAGCAGTACATTTTTTACCGTCTTTCTAACCTCAAGGATTATACTTTCTGACTTGCGGTAAACATCAAGCGTATCGTTAAGCTCCGCAGGAACATCCTCTGCCAGGCCAATCTTAGGAACAAATATCAAAGCCATCAATAATGTTCCAGTCAGAAGCTTCATCACCGTTGCCATCTTCATCACTGTCGCCCTCTATAAAAAATGTTTACGCACTATATCAAACCTGAGGCTTGGCGGCAAGCATTGGTTGGTAGGCAATACACCAAACTTCAAATTGGCTTGGTTTCCCTAAAGCTTTCCATGCGGCCTCAACAGTACTTCCAGTAGTAACTACATCATCGATGAATATAAATGTGCCCTTTGGGGTCTCTGTTCCCTTTCGTAATTGGAATTTGCGTTCCCGGCGGTCAACTGCCTTTTTTAATTTTTGGGAAGAAACCTCAACCTGTTGAAATGTTAGAATATTTCTCATTGGCCAGCCAGTGAGCTGAGAAAGTGCCAGGGCTAAACAGTAGGCGTGATCTAGGTCAATTCCTCTCCGGCTCGGGGAAGGAACAATATATATGGGAGGAGCCGGCATTGATAAAACCACAATTTGTCGGAGTTTCAGCCACTCAATGGCGATTTGTTTAAAATCGTTTCCTGGGGAGCCCCCCTTGAGTGCCTTGACCCAACCCGAGATTGCGGATGAGCGGTAGGTGCCGAGACTTAGCAGGGGGAACCCCCGCCAGTCACGTGCTGTGACCAGATGCTGCCAATTTATGATCTCGACAGACACCTGTTCGAAACATTCTTCGCATAAATGAGATCCTTTCCAATTTGGGGCACCACAAGCGCAACAGTGCTGAAAGACACGTAAAATAGAGTGTAGCTTCATGTCCCCGCAAGCTGCAATCAAGCCCGCTGTCTCAAAATAAACCTATTAAATCTAACGCCTTATCGGCCGAACTCGGAACGCCTCTTGCATAAGGATAATGGTGAGACAGCGAAATGAGGTATTTATGAGGAAGCTTTTTACACTCCTGACAACCGTATCACTATTTTCGGTAGTGGTAAGCGCAAGCAACTTAAATACTGACTCAGACGACTTCAAAATCAAAGAAATCATGGATGGCAGACGCATCAACTGTTCTTCCTATGAGCCAAGCCTAACCCCGACTTTGAACTTTGAAACTGTGGGTCCGAAAGCCCTAGTCAATGCCACCTCGACGCAAGTTTCATTGCAAATGAAAGTCATTTACTATCGTTGCCACAAAGGCACTGGCGGCGAAGCTACTTTTACCGTCGTCGACCCTAAATCATCCTATCAATACGACGTTGAACAATTTGATGGAACAACGAGTACAGTCAAAGTAACCCGCCAACAATATCGATTTAGTGCCATGCCTGGATCCTCTGACTCAACCGATGTTAAAAACGGTCTCCCAGCACGTATTGAAACAAATGGTCTAATTCACAACGTGCGCTTTGATCTACCCCTAGAAAAATTACTAAGCAGCCCCCAAAGAACTACTCTTAAAACCGGCGGAGAGGTTTCCCTATCTGTGAAAGTCATTAGTGCATTATCCACGGAATACAAAATTGGAAGCCAAACCCAAGGTGATACTGGCTTTATACCTGGAACCTCCATTATTTGGGAAATCAAATTGTCTATGGATAAAAAAGTGCTAAAGGCTGACCTCTTAAAAATCAGATCGACGATGTTATAGATCAATTTTTGTTTAATCATAGTTAAACGTTGGTAGCTAGCGAACGTAATACCATTTTCGTTTAGTTCGTCGCCCTTCGTTAGAGCCTTGGTCTATTTTCTAACTGAAAATAGATAATTCGCTGACGCTGGCGAAGCCATTCCTCTCCATTCGCTCCTATTCGTCCATTTCCAACTTTTTTCTTGCTGACCTGCAATCAAACTTAGTAAATCCTATTTCCCCATCCTATTTCTCCGTCCTAATGAATGGATTCTCCATCAAAAAAGTGAATGAGTGTCTAGATTTTCGTCGAGTTTAAG
>CAZYOE010000016.1:0-27820 GCA_964648725.1 uncultured Pseudobdellovibrionaceae bacterium
TTTCATCAACTAAACCTCGATTATTGACCTCTCCAACCCCTTGGTCCTTAAACTTAGGACCCTGTGAACTGGTCGGCGTTTCCTTGGCAGGTTGCCGAACGGCGCTGTATATACCAGAACTAAAAATTTGCTTTGATGCTGGTTTTCCTTTTCCCTTTCAATTGGGGGCCGATACTTTTTTTATCACCCATGGCCATCTTGATCATGCGGCGGCAATTCCTTACATAATTTCGCAAAAAAACCTGAATAACCAAAAGGTGGCGCAATTTTATATGCCCAATGAGTTGGTGGAGCCACTGTCCCAAATTGTCAATTTGTGGCAAAAGATTGAAACCCACAAATACACCTTCGATTTTAAACCTATCACTCCAAATACTCGTATCGACCTCAATCATCAGTTTTTTGTGAAAGCCTTTAAGGCCCATCACCGTATTCCTGCACGGGGCTACACACTATTTCAAATTAAAAAACATTTGAAAGCTGAATTTGCCGGGTTAACCAAGGAACAATTGGTGGCGCTTAAGAGTAAAGGCAATATCGTTGACGATGTTTACGAAGTACCTTTGATGACTTTTTCCGGAGATACTCAATTAGAGTTCTTGTGGGAGCATGAGTGGATCACACAGACCAAATTTTTACTGATTGAAACCACTTATATCGATGATCGTAAACCTCGCGAACAAGCTCGCGAATGGGGCCACATTCACTTGGATGAGGTCATTGAAGTTCTTCCCAAGATAAAGGCCGAAAAAATTGTTTTGATGCACATATCTTCGCGCTACGGCGACCAGGAAGCTAAGCGAATCATCGAACAAAAAATTCCCTTGGAATATCGGAACCGTGTTGTCTTTTTTGAAGGCCGCTAAATGAGCATGAAACCACTTTACGTCAACACAACCTCGGCGATTAAACTCAAACACTTTACCGAGCATTTTTCGCAAACAGGTTGGGAAATTAAACCCCTCGCTTTAGATATTCCTGAGTTGCAGACCATTGAGCCGGAAAAAGTGGCTCTCGCCAAACTCGAAATCGCTCTAAAACTCACGCCACTGAGACCCTTATTAGTTGATGATGTAGGTCTTGAAGTTCCTTCGTTATTGGGTTTTCCAGGAGCTTTTTTAAAGCCAGTTTTAGAATTGGGCGGTTTGCGTTTGTTAAGAGACTTATTAAGTTCTCGCCTTACCAACCAATCTGTAAAGGCGCAACTTGTGTGCGCCATTGCTATTGATACCGGGAAAAAAAGTTTCATACGAGTGGGCCGCATGGATGGCCAACTTGATTTTAGCAACGAATCATTTCTCGATGATAAACAAACGATTCGCTGTTTTTACCCTGATGGCCATAACCAGTCGATTTTTGAACTTCAAAAGCTTGATAATGCTCTTGGTTTTCAACATCGATTCAAGGCTCTCTCTGAAGTGACTTCCCTATTAGGCGAGCCTTGAATTACTAATACATTAATTAGATTCTGCTTATAAAGGCCAACTTCTGCATTGGCTTCGCTTCATCTCTCACTCAACGTAAAGACCATTTTCTTTTGCAGAACCTTTTCAATATGGGGTTGGAGGTACCTGAGTTGTTTCATATACACTTTAAACTACTCATTTATATAGACAATCGTCGAGATTTCAATAGGTTAGGCCAGGCTAATGAACTCTTTAATCCACGCGAAAGAGCGCAAATTTCAAATAGCGCAGTTCTTCCATGGCCAAAGGGTAGGGGTGATCTGCGGGTTGAGCACCCACATGAATCAGCGTCCCGCGCAGACGAGCTTTCGAAAAAGCCTCTTTCGTGATATCAAAAAAAGCGTTAGTTGAAATATGGCTGGAGCATGAACTCGCGGCAAACAAACCTTGGCTGCGCACCAAGCGCAATGAATCGGAAAAGATTTTGATATAAGCGGCCGTAGCTTGAGGGACTGATTTTTCATTGGGCGCAAAGCTCGGCGGGTCGGTGATCACAAAATCAAATTTGTTTTTTGTTTTGGTCTGGTTTTCAACGTAGGCAAAGGCATCGGTGGCTATATCTTCAGTCTTGGTTTTTAACTCGTTAAGCTCAAAGTTTCTTTTTACGGCTTCAATCGCTACTTTCGCAATATCGACGCTCGTGACTGAACTTGCACCACCCGCTGCTGCAAAAACCGAAAATCCTCCGGTGTAGCTAAAGAGATTCAACACCGATTTGTTTTTCGCAAACCCTTTCACGTAAAGACGATTGTCCCGTTGATCAAGAAAAAATCCCGTCTTCGCGGCATCACGAATACTTGAAGCAAATAGAAGGCCATTTTCTTTAAACACGGTTTCAGGCGCCAAGGTTCCGATCACATTCTCGCCCTTTACGTCATCATCGTTGCGCCGTTTGAGGTAAACGCATTCAATAGCTGGAAAGGCTTGAACAATTCGCTTCCCAATTTCAGTTTTGTTCCAGAGCGTTTCCATCACTGCATGATCGTGTTTAACAACCGCAGTGTTGCCATAAATGTCAACGATCAAACCCGGAAAGCCATCGCCTTCACCATTGATTAGCCGAAAAGAGTTTGTTTGCCCTAAGTCAAAATACTCGCGTAAGTGAAGTGTTTTCTTCCATTGGTGCTCCCACCAAACTTCAAGAGTTTTTTGCGGATTGTTTTTTTTGAAAGAAGGTTCATCAGCCAAACACAGCAAGCGAAAACGCAATTGAGTATCGGCCTGACAAATTCCGAGGCCTATTAATTCCTCTCTGTATTTTAAATAACAAAGTCCCGATTTGAATTTAAGCTTGTCATCAAAGGCATTGGCAAACGCCCAACGGTGACCACGCTTCAAATGTTTCGTGATATCCCGATTCAATGTGATTGTGGGAATCTGCTCAGGACAATGGATCATTATTGCATCAATCATTTTAGTTGCTCTCTGAGATCTGGAGTTTTTTGCGACTTTGGTATTCTTTGTCGCGACCAAATTGACCTTCTGATATTCCGTAAGACTCTATGGCGCCAACCCGATTTACCATCTCAGAAAAACTCAAACGACCTTGCAATAAATCAATGTGGGCACGGAGCTTAGTAATTAGTTCTTCACCTTTCTCTTTGAGCCCCTCATAGCGTACAAAACCCAAGCCATCAGTCTTCCATTCTTCCAGGTAACGACCCGCGGACTGCGCCTTGGCATTGTACATCGTATTACGACATTCTTGGTCGGCTTTGATCTGATGCCAATTTTGAAATTGATCTTTCAAACGAACTTCATGTTGTTCACAGGGTTTTCCACAGTCTCGGTAACTGGAGCCTTCACTCAAGAACGCCGCAAACACACAATGCTCCATGTGGAAGCTAGGCATATACTGATAAATTGTGACTTCCATCTGCCGAGCTTGTGAGTGTTCCAGCAACTGTTGTACCTGTTGGTGATTGAGATCATAACTCAAACACAAGGAGGATAAACCTTTACCCAACAAATAACTGGCGGTTAAGTGATTGGTAACATTTAAGCTAAAATCGCCGCGCAATTCAAAACGGCCCTTGTACTCTTGAGTTAGATAAAACAGTGCACCCAAGTTTCGAACCAAAATACTGTCAGGATTTAACTCCGCAAGCACTTTGAGATTACGATATTCATTCGGTTTCAACACACGAGTCGTGGCTAAACCAACCTTCACTCCTGCAGTTCGCAGTTCATTACAGCTTTCTTGGTAATCACGACCAAATTCAAAATCAAGTGTAACTGTATCGATGGCTTTAGCATCCACTTGGCCGCTTTTTATGGCCGCCGCGAGGTCTTGCACTTGTGTTTTTTCCCGTAGTAGCACATTAAGTTTTGGAGTTTGGGACTGAACCTCTGTATGAGCCTCTTTAGAAGTGATCCAATCATTCACCACCGAAACAGAACGAATCTCTTGAGATGGCCTACCCGATTGACGCTTTTCCGTGAGTTCAGCCACGAGCTGCTGACGAAGATTTTTTATTTCTTTCGCTGGCAAAAATAGACTTGCTGAACTGCTACGTTCCACATTGATCTGGTCTAATTTAAAAATGGAGCCACTCAAAGAGCCAAATTCATCAGTAAGCGACTCATCACTAACACCGCGATTTTGAGCGAGCGCGGCTTTTGTGGTAGTGGAACCCTCCACAGTAAACTCGCCGTCGGTCAGCGAAGCCCAAAGTGGCTCTTCTTCACTGAGCTTTACTTTAACCTTTATGCCCAAGCGTTTCTTTTTGTTTTTACCTTCCACTGACTGTGCGATTTCTTTTTTTAATTCCTTATCATGATTTTGATAAACAATGGCATCATCAAGATCCTTAAACAAAATCATATCGCGAGCAAATTCCACGCGAACTCGGTTTTTTGGCAACTTATCAATGCCATAAACAAATCCACCTTGTTCCACTTTACCTTTGGCCCAGAATAACCCATCGCCCGGAAGCAAGTTGTGATACACCAAAGGGTCTTTAATTGAAATGGTCATGACGTTTTTAAACACATCCACGACTGTGCCAATCTCGTAGCCACGGTGGGCACTAAACTGGGCGCCAACGAGTTTTTGGTGATTCACACCATGCAGCCAACCACTAAAAAATCCACGGGAGTAACTAATAGCCATATTTTTTTTCAGTTCCGGCAGCGAGTGAGCAGCTCGTTGGCCGCCAGTGGCCTCATTCAGAACTTCGCGATAAGCCTGGGCAGATGTGGCCACATATTCAGGCGTCTTCAAACGTCCTTCGATTTTAAAACAATCTACTCCACTCTCAATAAGCTCCGGAACTTCTTCGATACCGCAAAGGTCGTGTGGTGATACTAAATATTTTTTATTTCCTAAGTCTTTTTTCATACCATCCACATGGAGTTCATAGGAAAAGCGACAACTCTGTGCACATTGCCCGCGGTTAGCGGAGCGCCCACCGATGCCTTCAGAAGTAAAACACTGCCCAGAGTAGCTCACACAAAGAGCGCCATGCACGAAGGTTTCAAGTTCACAATCTGTCTCGGCACGAATTTTTTTGATATCATCAAGCGAGTTTTCACGACCCAAAACAAAACGCTTGATATCGAGGTCTTGCAACAGTTGAATAGCTTCGTAATTTGTCACGGTCATTTGGGTGGAGGCATGTATGCGTTGCTGAGGAGCCATTTTGCGAATCAATTGCACCAATCCCAAATCCTGCACAATGAAGGCATCGGGATTGAGGGGGAGAATTTGTTCAAGCACTCTCACTATGGCATCAAGCTCCTCTTCAAAAATTACCACGTTTAAAGCCAAATTTACCTTAACCGCGTACATGTGACAGAGATCAATAATCTCTTTGAGAGCTTCGATTTCAAAATCATGACTGCGGCCACGAGCATTGAATCCAGGAACACCGACAAAGATAGCATCAGCACCATTATGAATGGCCGCAAGAGCCATTTCTTTGCTACCAACAGGTAATAATAGTTCAACTTTTCTGTGAGGACTTGGGTGGGTATTTTGCATGCAAGGTGAATACTTCTTAAGCACGAATCTGACAACAGATTATTGCTGTTTCCCTCGGAAGCGACAAATTTTGTTACTGCTCAAGTGATTTTAATAGCACTAGAGCCACATTTAGCTGAGATTCAAATTTTCCAGAAAACGAAGCGCAGATTTTACCTGAACACCGGTCGAGTTTGAATGGTCCCGATCAAGATTCCTGACTAGCTGAACACATTCGACCTCAGGAATGTACTTACGAAATAGATTAAAGTTCGGGCTTACCTTACTATCAGACAACTTTACTTCCATGAGAAGTGGCTTTTTTTTGCTTTGTTCAATAAGAAAGTCGATCTCCTTATCGTCTTTGGTTTTGGCAAACGACAACTTAAATCTGTCTTTTTCATCTTATGTCTAATTTGAACCGTAATCCAAAATAATCACGTCTAATTTGGCGTACAGTCCAAATTGGCCAAAGCACCTTTATGGGTTTTCATGAGCGAGTTGTTTAATCTCAGCGGCGAAGCCCTCAACATCCGTAGGTTTGGTGTCCCAACTGGTCATCCATCGGCAAATATAGTCTCGCTCATCCCAGACGTAGAAAAAGTATTTCTCTCGGAGGGGTTTGACCCACTCTTTGGGAATTTTCGGAAAAACTGCATTGGACTCCACAGGGTATTGAATTTCAACCTGGGGAATATTTGCCACAAGAGTTTTGAGAGTCTGTGCGTGATTAAGGGTCGCTTGCGCAATCTCGCGCCAAAGTCCCTCATTGAGGTAAGCCAAAAACTGAGCGGCAATAAAACGAGATTTCGAAGGCAATTGTAGAGACTGCTTTCGGATGTATTTAAAATCTTCGGCCAAGGTGGGGTTACAAAAGACCACAGCCTCTCCGAGCATCAGACCATTTTTAGAGCCCCCAAAAGATACCACGTCCACTCCTAAATCCGTGGTAAACTCTCGAAGACTTTTATTCAAAAAGACAGCGGCGTTAGCAATACGGGCACCATCCAGATGCACCTTCAACTTTTTTTGTTTAGCCCATTGAATGAGTTCGCCCAGCTCCTGCATGGAATAAACAGTGCCCACTTCCGTGGGTTGAGTGATCGAAAGACCTTGGGTTTGCGAAAAGTGTTGATCTCCCCGTCGCATCCAAAGCTTTTCAAGTTCACTTACAGTGAGTTTTCCACTCACAGAGGGGACTGGAATTAATTTAATTCCACCAATCACTTCAGGCGCGCCACATTCATCACGATTGAGGTGACTGATATCGGTGCAAAAAATGGATTGATAATTTTTAACCATGGCTCGAAGAGCGAGAACATTGGCCGCAGTTCCATTGAATACGAGAAAGCTTTCCGTTTTGGGGCCGAACTCTCGTTCAAAAGCTTTACCGACCTCAATCGACCAATGATCAGTGCCGTAACTGGGGACTTGATAACGATTGACTTCTTGGAGCACCTCCAAAAAGCGCGGATGAACTGTTGCGTGATTATCACTGCCGAAGCTTGGTAAATACATGCGACGATCCTACCATCGATGTAGGCCTCTAGTACATAGCAATATTACTCTTCAAAGAGATCAGCATTGAGCATCTCTTCCGTACGCGGAATATGCATTACCCGATCCCAAATTTGGGGACTTAAGAGATCAGACCCGATTAGGAACAAAGGAAACTTACCATCGCTTGGCTTTAATTGGATTTTAGAAGGCGAATATCCAGCCCCTCTAAATTTATGCAGCCACTCTTTGCGCAAGAACAAAGAGTTGCTAAGGAATACTCTCTTATTATTTTTCTTGCCCTTAATTTTATACTGGGAAAACTCATAGGGACTATAAACCAAAAAAGGGCCATCGGTATTAATGGGTTTAATGGATTGATAACCAACTTCTAAAACATTGCGATACTTTTGACGACCTGGCACTTTAAAAGAAAAAATCAAATCCAATTCCCCAGATTCAAAGCGCGCTTCGAGTTCACTGATTTCAAAAATGTCTAAGTGAACTTCTTTAATGTCTAGCTCATCAAAAATGGCACGCACATAGTACATCGCCAGGGTGGCCAATCCTTCAAGCGCGCCAATGCGAAGAGTTGCAAAGAGCTGCTTTCCCATGATCTTTTGAATAGAGGTTTGAAGTTGCATCTCATTTTGCACATAGACTTCAGAGAGCTGGAGAGCGGTTGGAGTCCACCCTGATTTACGGCGAACACCACGATCCAAAAGTACCACTTGAAGTTCGTCTTCAAGCTTGCCAATCACCCGGGATAACTGCGGCTGGCTGAGGCCAACATGGTCGGCGGCGGCAGAGAGGTTTTTATGTTGAACGGCTTTTGCTAGAATGGATAATCTATAGTGTACATCTTGCATAATTCTAGCTAAATTCATTAGAAAGATTATTACAAACAAATTTTATGGTTTTAATGAGTGAGGAGTTTACTTCTCGGCGAAAGCCTGAGACTCTCGACTTATGTCTATAACCACTCTTATAAAAGATTCTACTGGCAACGTTTGGATGGATCTCTCGAATCCCACCCATGAGGAATTGCGAGAAATAGCCACTAAATTTTCACTGCATCCAACCTCCGTTGAAGACTGTTTAGACCCCACTCACCTTCCCAAAGGAGAGCGCATCGATAAAATTTGGTTTTTTATATTGCGAGTTTTCGATGAGAACTGCGGCGTGCATGCTGATACGGTACAGGAACTCACGCGCAAGGTTGCCATTTTTGTTGGCCCCCATTTTGTGATTTCGATACATCGTACGGATCTTTCCTTCATTAAATCTTGCAATGAATACTATCAACAACAGTTCCCATCCAATATCGAGAATTCTCTAAATATCCAACAGATTTTCTTTGATTTGATTTCAAGGGGACTGTCCACCTACCATCCTCCCCTCGAAAAGGGCATGGATTTGCTGGCCCAAATGGAAAATCAAGTTTTCCTAAAACAACGAACCGATTCTGAGCTTATTCAGAATGCTTACTACCTAAAGTCTCGCATTTTTATCATTAAACGGATGGTTCGAATGGTGAGTGACAACTGGACCAAGCTTACCCTAACCAACCCCGACGCAGCTCCTTGGATGCAAGAAATTCGCGATACTACCGATGATTTATTATTCTACTGCGAAGAGCTGATTGAAACCACTCATCAACTAATGAATTTGCACATTTCTTTACAGAGCCATCGCACCAACGAAGTGATGCGCGTTTTAACAGTGTTCTCGGTGATTTTTTTACCGCTCAATCTGATTGCTGGTATTTATGGAATGAACTTTGAGTTTATGCCGGAACTCAAGCAACCTTATGGCTATCCGTTGACCTTAACATTGATGGCCATTGTAGCCGCTTCAGTTTCGATTTGGGTCGTGAAACGGGGTTTCTTGCGCGATCGGTAATTGAATTCTATTGAGCTTTTATGGGCCTTATTTTTCAGAGTTTGCCTTTTGCTTGAGGAATTCGATCTTTGCCTCAGCATCTAAATAATCTTTGGTTGCTGCTTCTTTCATTTTCTGAAGATAAGCTTTCACCATCGCTTCTTTGTCTGATTTTTCATTCTGATTCAGGTTGATTAAGTTGATCGTGAACTCACCGATCTTTTGATTATTGGGACCCATAAGCGGAAGGGTGGATATTAATCAATCCTTTTAATGCCAATTCGCACGACTCCTGAATCCCTCTATCCACATCTGCATATAGCTTTTCCGAATACAGAATCTCGACCGCCTTTAGTCTACCATGGTCACGGAGAATGTAGTCATTGCCAATGATTAGGGTTCTTCATTGAACTTCTCCATTAGATTTCTAAGTTTACCGTTCACATCAACGAGCACCGCTTCCAAATAGTAATGCGCCAACAAAATCTGTTGGCTTGTACTGTGCCCAAGGGAATTGACCTTTGGAATTTTGCTCTTCAAGTGGGCCAATCAATGATTTCATTTTCGTATACTGCAGTTTGTTTAGTGCCACCACAATTTAAGTCAAAGAAATTCGGTTTCTAGTGCAAGCGAACGATGCCTATTTCCATGAAGCTAGTTTTGCTAGCCCAAACGCTTGTTCAGCACTGAACAAAACACTTGAGCCACTGAATCCCTTCGCGTACTAAAGCCTTGGCCGCATCGGCTGAATCAGCCTCGGCGTAGCACCGAAACTCCGGCGCATTACCGGAGGGGCGAAAATGAATAATCGAACCTTTCTGAAAGGTCAGCCGCAGGCCATCGATTTCGTTTTTCTCAATGATGGCTCCGTAGCTATCCACAAACTTTGTTTGGAAGCTTTTGCCTTCAAGAGCTGCTAGATAGATTTCGGTCTTTCGCTCGACCGGAAACTCACGCAACAAATCGGAGTCAGTATAACGGGCTGGCAAGGTGGCCACCAGCTCGCTCAAGCTCAATCTTTTTTCACTGGCCAGGGCCAAGCAACATAACACCGGCAAGATTGAATCGCGTGTTGGCAGAGGCTCAAGAGTGCCGCCCTTACGCTGAACCAACGAGCCCAGCAGTAGGCCGCCATTGGCTTCAAAACCTACAACCACTCCTGCATTGCTGTTTTGCTGCATGCCTTCGATCACAAAGGGTGAACCAATTTTGGTGCGCACCACAGACTTAGCCACTGCGGCCTTCTCCAGGGCAGTGTTGGTGCTTACGGGAGTAACCACGCAATCGGCCTTCAAGAACGCCGCGCTCAAAATACCAATAGTATCCCCGCGAACCATTTTTAAATTTTCATCACAAAGAAAAGGTCGATCCGCGTCGCCATCACTGCTGACCACGGCATCAATAGATCCTGTTTGATCCAGATTAAGGATTCCGCGCAGTGCTTTAACGGCCTCGTCGGTTTCAGTGTCAACGGGAGTAAAAATAGAGGAGCGACCAATTTCAATTACCTCAAGACCGAGACTGATTAAAATTGGTTTCCACAAATCACGTGAAACCGTGGAATGTTGATACACCACCACTTTTTTGCCACGAAGTCCTTCCCGATAAGGAGCAAAAAACTGGGTGTAGCGTTCGATGTATTGTTCGCGGGCGACACGGGCCTCGACGCTTTCACTAAGTCCTACATCCGCGTCGGCTGAGTATAGAGCTTCGAAGCGTTTGGTAATTTCCAGTTCATCTTCTTTTAAAATTTCGCCCCAGGGCCAGTAAAATTTAACTCCATTGCGATCGGCGGGAATATGGCTTCCGGTAATCATAATACCGGGAACATTTTTATGCGCGCAGAACAACGCTAAGGCTGGAGTGGGTAATTTGCCGCAATCAAGAATTTGGCAGCCGAGAGCTTGCAAAATTTCTTCGACCTGGCGTTGAATGCCTGGTGTACTCTCACGTAAATCCCCGCCCACGGCAATTGAAGCGCAATTGGTTTTGGTTTTTGCATAATCAACAAAGGCATTTAGGTAAGCGTTTACGATAGTGGGAGTGAATTCTGTATTGAGTCCGCGAATGCCTGATGTTCCAAATTTAAGTGCCATGGGTAACCTCGTAACTGTTAGAACCGTTTCTTTGTCAGTATTAACAATGCTTCTTTTGAAATTGGATGTTTATAATAATAAATAAATACTCCAAGTAAAATCATCGCGCCTGCAGACGCTCTATAAACTGAGCCTAGGTTTTCAGATAAATAAATCAAAAAACTCAGCACTCCAAACACCATAGAAATCAAAAGTTTTGACCAAACCAAAGTAGTTAGAGTTTTCTTTTTAAACAGAAAGTAACCGTCAATTAAAAGGGTGTCGAAAATCAAACGCCCTGACCAAGCCATAGCCGCTCCAAACAAACCAAATTGTGACGTAAAAAACAAGAGGGCTCCAAAATAAATTGGGACCTCAATCAATGATAAAACACTCGCCACAGAGGCTCCATCAGTGGCTTGCAATAAGCTAAAGGGCACCCAACTCAAGCAGTTCCAAAAAATTCCAACGCTTAAAATTTTTAAAATCAAGGAGGCGTTTTCGGCCATTTCGGCGCCAATCCAAATTTGCAAAATTTCATGGCTAAAAAAGAATACCGCTAAGATTGGTACAAAACAAACAAGCGTCATCAGCTCAAGTGCTTCTTTGAAAGTTTCTTTGGTGCGAGTGGGGTCTTTGGCGAAAAACGAAAACGCGGGAAATGTAACCCGTGTAATGGCCTGCGGAACAATCCAAGCGCGGGTGACTAAATCAACAGGTGTAGTATAAAAGGCGAGGTTTTTCATCGGCACCAATGTACCAAGGACCAAGCGGTCTACATACAACATTAATGGGGAAGCCAGAGCCGCAAGGGTGAGCCACCCTCCCTCCATTAGCAAAGTGCCATCCCAATGCCGCCCCCATTTATAGGGCACAAACTGATGCAACCACGCCAAACTAAAAACTAACAAAACACTTCGAACCAACAAAAGCACAAATAAAATGTGTTTAATATTAGGAACCCAAACGGCCACAATCGCTGGTACGATAAAATTAGTGAGGCCATTGATTATCTGAATGGAGTTTGCGGGCTTAAACTGATTAATACCCTCAAAGACACCTTTGGTGGCAGCTAACAACATCAAAACGGGCACAGAGAGTGCGATCACCCTCATGGAACTTTGCGCTTCTACTAAAAACTGCCCTCCAAGCTTGAAGTGAGTTGACAGCAGAATTCCACCCCAGTAATCGATGGCCAAAGCCACCAAGGCACCCACGATAAGAATGGCTATAATCCCGAACCCTAAATCATAGCCCAAGGCTTGGTAATCTTGTTCGGAATGCCTGGAGGCCGCGCGCTTGCCAAGGCTTCTGCTTAGTCCCAGATCAAAGATTCCAAAGTAGCCAATCACCGCCCAAACAACACTCAAAAAGGCAAAGCGTTCTAAACCCAGCAACCGGATTAAAATAGGAACCGTAACGATACCCACCAAAGCAGGTACAGCACTCACCAACAACGAAAAAAATGAGTTTTTTTTAAGGCCCAATGACGTCAAGTTAAAGTCCTCGCGGGATTATACACTTTCAGAAATATTTTTTAGCTGAAGATTCGCAATAAGGCCAGAGCTATGACTCATGACTCTCTACATTTGAATAAAAAAAACACACGGTGTGACTAGCTCACCATAAAGCCTGTTTAAATTCGCGACTGCCAAGAAAAAGGTCATTGTAGGGAACAGATATGAAACGTTATTTGTAAGATGAAATTTTAGAACTTTCACTGAATCGAAATAAAATGGCGTTTATTTCTGGTCCTCGCCAAGTGAAACAACTATTATTTATCAGTGGATGGGCGTGAACAAAGACTATTCAACCACTCACTCATCCATGCACACCTGCTTCATCAGCTCTTCACTTTCATTCAGTTCAAAGCGGCAACTTTAGACTTCCACCAAACAAAATCTCATGAATCTGTTCATGTCTCGTCATTGTGGGTTCCCTCGGTTAGGGCCTCCAGAGGACTCCCACCCCCTACTTCAGGCCCATGCTCCCCCCAGAAAGATATAAAAGAGTCAGCAAAACCTAGGTCCGCAATGTTGTGTATAACAATAGGCCGACTTAAATTTGACACTTTTCAGCAGAATCTAACTAAATACTGGGTTCTTTTTCTTTCGCAATCTTTATTACGCCCTCAATATTAGAAATGCGTTCACTTAATTCTTTATTGGAACTCTCAAGGCGGCCCCCGAGGTTTTCATATCCATCGAGGACATATTTGTTGCGGCTATTTTGCTCCTCGACAATCATTAAAGTGCGGTGCATAGCTGCAATTCCGCTCTCTAGCTTCGCATTCATTTGCGATAACTTCGCATCCATTTGTAGAAATTTTGCATCTAATTGCGAAAATCTCTCATCCATTTGTAGAAATCTCGCATCTATTTCTGAAAATCTCGCATCTATTTGCGAAAATCTCGCATCTATTTCTGAAAATTTCGCATCTAATTGCGAAAATCTCGCATCTATTCCTGAAAATCGACTTTCCAACCTTTTTTCCAGGCCCGCAATTTCGCTACGAACGGCCTTAAACTCCAACTCGACGGAGGTAAACTTGCTGTTCATTTCAGATCGAAACTCAGAAATTTGCCCTTGTGTTGCCGGCAAATCTTTGTTTCTCTTGCCTAAGGATACCCTATCCTTATTTTTTGCTACTTTTTTAGTTTTTTTAGCTTTTTTCAATTGGGACCCCTGTTTTCAATATGGTTATATATCAAATCGATCTAAGAATCGACCTGCAAAGTGGCTAACCAGCGGAAATTTAATTAGACCTGATTTTAACTTGGGTTGTTTGCGCTCTACGGATAATGGCGTAATACCTCCCAGTCTCAGGGGAGATTAGTGAGGCTACTCGCTTCTCGGCTTTAATTCGACGCAGCACCGACTTGAATATTTCTAATAATAACATATTAATCGATGTTTCAATTTAAAGTAGCTTATCACTTAAGGACAATTGTGGGTTTAGTGAATGACTTAGTGGCTGAAGTAAAGGAACTCTACCGATTTCGGTGGGTTACGTATAGTTTTGTGCGATCCACATTACTGTTGCGTTATCGCCGATCGTTTTTGGGTTTCTTTTGGTCGCTATTGAATCCCATTTTAAACTATATCGTTGTGGGAATGGTGTTTTACCTACTTTCACGAGGGTCTACACCTAACTATTTTATCTACATGTTTACGGGATCTGCCATCTTTAACCTCATTTCAGTGACGACCAATGCAAGCCCTTACATCATGATTTCCAACGAACAGTATATAAAAAAGATTTACCTCCCGAAATCGATTTTCATTTTCAACGCCATACTGTTTGAGCTTGTGAACTTTGTATTCAGCCTTTCGGCCCTTGTATTTTTAGGTCTTATTTGGGGCAAGCTCAGTTTTTCTTGGAGTTTATTTACCATCCCTTTTGTTTTGTTCTTTGTGTTGCTGTTAAATTTTGGAATCGCCTCTTTTTTATCGGTCACCACAGTGTTCTTTCGAGACTTCGCACATATAACGCCAATTCTCACACAAGCCACATTTTTTGCGACGCCGATATTGTATGAACTGAGTTTAATTCCCGAAGAATACCACGGGCTTATTAAATACAATCCATTTTTCCATGTCGTGAAATGCTTTCGTGAACCTTTCTATTCCGGGCAACTTGCCGGCCCAATTAATTATGCTGTTTTGATTTTGGGTTCATTAACCATCTTCTTTCTTGGTTTCTGGGTTCTTAAAAAGAATGAAAACCGAATCGTGTTTAGGTTATAATCATGATTAAAGTAGATAATGTTGTTTTAACTTATGAACTCTATCACGACCAGACTCGCTCTCTAAAAGAAGCGGTCGTTAATCTTTTTCATAAGCGCCAATACACTAAAGAAAAAAAGTCCAACTTCAATGCACTTGACCATATCAGTTTCCAAGTAAAAGAGGGCGAACGCTTAGGAATTATAGGGGGCAATGGTGCTGGCAAAAGTACTTTGCTAAAAGTTATCTCGGGAATATTGAAACCCACTGAGGGCAACGTTACAGTCAACGGAACCATTCAACCGCTCATTGAAATTTCTGCGGGATTTAATCCTGAGTTTTCAGGAAGAGAGAATATTTATTTGAATGGTTTTATGCTGGGGTTTTCAAAAGAACAAATTGTCGCAAAAGAACAAGCAATCATCGACTTCACCGAACTCGGTGATTTTATCAATGTGCCCGTAAAGTACTATTCATCGGGTATGGCGGTGCGCCTGGCCTTTGCCATTGCGACTTCAATTGAGCCTGAAATCTTGCTCTTCGATGAAATGCTTAGCGCCGGTGATGCCCACTTTAATGCTAAGGCCCAAGCGCGCATGAAGGACTTGCTCGATAAATCAAAGGGCATGGTGGTTGTGAGCCACGATCTTAGCATGGTGAAAACGCTTTGTACGCGCGTACTCTGGCTTGAACGCGGAAAAATAAAAATGAATGGAGCACCAACTGAAGTGGTAAGCCAATATTTGAATTCAGCAAGCAACTAAATATAGTAAATTTACTTTTTTAAAACTTTTTCAGCGAAATCTCTAGCTGAATCATCCCAAGATGGCCATTTCACCGGAGGTGGCGCAGGCCTCTGCCGCATAAGATTAACAGCTTCGACTAGATTTTGGGGATTTGCTAGGGAGAAATATGTTGGATATGAACCCCCAACTTCACGAAAAATAGGTATATCGCTGCAAACTATTTTTATTTGACTGGCCATTGCTTCGACCAGAGGCAATCCAAAACCCTCAGCGAAAGATGAGAAAATCAATCCTTCGCTTTTTTTATACACAGTTTGAAGTTCGTTGTCTGTAACATGCCATTTTAAATATAGCCTTTTATTAAACTCAGGATGTTTTAATATTCGGTCAATTAACTGATCACACTTCCAACCAATTCGACCAACAATTAATAGCTTATCGTTTGCACCTTGCTGCCATAACAGATCAAATGCATCCAATGCAAAGCGGTGGTTTTTGCGTGGCTCGATAGTGCCAACCATAAGCCAGACCGGTGAGTTCTCAAAAACACCTTGCCATTCAATCCCAAGGTCGTCGCTACCAGTACGTGGTGCAAAATCTGACCCTAGAATAAAGTGTTCAAATTGTTTATTTTTAATATTGCGATCATGACAGTAGCTTTGAAGCTGATCGCTTACATCCTGAGAGATACTCAAAAATCGATTTGTCACAGAGAGTGCCCACGGAAGCGCCCTCAAAAATAAGCCTCGGTTAACATCTTCAACGCAATCTGGGTGATTTACTGGAACAAGATCATACATCACAGTTACAACGCGCAAAGGATTCTCTTTTTTTAAGCTTGAACTCAAGTCAAATTGCCAAAATGCATCCAAAAGTACTACTGTATCTTGGGATCTGATATACGCCCTGGGGCATTTTTGGCCATAAACTGTTTTCATCACACGCAGGTACTTAATTATCCAAAATACCGATTTTAGAACCCACTCTATCCACCCTAAAACCTTCTCCAGCATTGGCAATAAAACCTTTGGCCATGGGATTTTTTTAATGATTACTCGCTTAGCTTTATCGAAGGCGGTTCTAACTAGAGTGCCAATCGAAGCAGTTATAGGTTTGGCATTAAGGATTACTTCTACTGGCACTTCATAAAAATTCCCAAAAACGCCTACTATAGGCACTACTTCGACACCGTAGTCTGATTCAACTAGGGCTTTGCGGCTAATAATATTGCGGACCACTCTTTGAATTCCTGTATTGAACCCACTAAAAAGAGTTGCTGTGCAATCGAGAAAAATCCGTTTTTGGATAGAATTATTTGGTGTCTGCAAATCGCCCCCTCAAAACTAAATGGAAAAGTCATTTGCCACTCAAGGTGATAATATGCAATGAGTAAAGAGTGGGAGTCATTCAAAAATGTTTTTTAAAAATGAGCATCAATTAAAGTTATTAGAAAATCGACTAAAAGTCATTTTAGATGGTCGAAAAATAAAAATTGCCCCTGAAACTGTGGCAAGGATTTCTGGGCAAGATCTAGTGACGGCTAACGTTCTAGTTCTCATCAAGTCACTCTTCCAAGAGGACCAATCTGTTGAATTAAACGTCTGTGATTTGATCGTTGTAACGTTGGCGAGGTATCCATTAGAAGGCGAGTTAACGTCTTTAGTTTTTTTATATGAACAAGAATCATTAGATAAATTCATTGAAATATATTTATTTAAGCATAAAAACGAGATCTTAAGTTCACTCACAACGGGATCATCGATTGAATTGGCAGACGCATCTAAGATCTATTATGATGTATCAGGTACGATTGATCTGCCGTTTATGTCGGGTATTCAACGTGTCGTTAGGCATCTTGCTATCGAAGCAGAAAAAAACCAATTAGAATTCCAACCATTTGTCTTTAGTGAACCCTTTTTCTCTCGAGCCATTCGTGGACACGAAATTAAAAAACTAACAAATTTTGAGGAAAAAGTTTTTGATCCCAAGTTTTCGGAACACGGGCATTTGGGGATTACACGGAAAAAATTTATTAAACAAACTCTCAATGCTTTCAAAATTGCAGTTGTTCAATTTTTACATGCTGCCCCCGGTGGCAAACGGGTTTTAAAGTGTTTAGTGGCTTTTAAAAAGAAATTGCAGGGTCCGCGGAAGCCTGAGGTAGTTCTAAGATCGAGTTTTTTATATTTGAAAAATACCAAAATACTTCAGCCAGAATGTGCTCTTGAAGACCACCGAGTTTCGTTTTATGTAGCGAATATCCCTATTTTGAACTCTCCGCTGACGATGATCCTTTACGATTTTATCCCTATCGTTTATCCCGAAACTTGTGCCGTTATTTCGGGACCGTTTGCAAATTACCTGCGTATACTAAGAGTCGCCTCTGGAGTCTGTGCAATAAGTAAGAGTGTTTTGGAAGACTACTTTGCATATTCCAAATTACTAGGGCTGGACAACACCAAAATTAAAGCCGATTTTTTATGGCTTGGCTCAGATTTCATTAGTGGAACTAACGAGGATGTGGTTGAAACTAAAGGTTTTGGTGCTGAACCATTGATGCTGGTTGTTGGCACGATAGAGCCGCGAAAAAATCACTTAAATATTGCCAGGGCCGCTCTGAGGCTACATCGAAAAGGTTATAAATTTAGATTAGTTTTCGCAGGCAGATTAGGTTGGAAACAAGAAAATGCCGTACAGGAATTTAATTGGATGAAAAGCCAGGGCCTTAGACTAGATATATTGAATGGCCTAAGTGACAAAGAGATAGAAGTGCTCTATCGTGGGTGTGCATTCACCTTGTTTTGTTCTTACGCAGAAGGATTTGGGCTGCCAATAATCGAGAGTCTTAGCTATGGGAAACCATGCATAACTTCAAACTTGGGGTCAATGAAAGAGTTGGCTCAAGAGTTGGGGGGCTGTAAGTTGATTGAACCTATAAAAATTGCCTCGATTGAAGAAGCTATGATTGAATTTCTGACTTCACCTAAATCAGCAATCGCTGCGATGAAACCGATTTCTTTTCATAAATTATTAAGTTGGAACGACTATGCGAGAGGTATTCAAGATTTGGTTCTATCAATCAAATAAGCTGAGGAGGGGCTAATTTAATGAAATTAAGACCAATTATTCCGTTTATTTTTGTTTTCATTTCGTTGATTTTGCACCTTATTACAATGGAATCCCCTTATTTTCATGAGGACGAATCCATTTACCTCAGTTTCAGCCTTCAAGGGCCTCCTGATTTTCAAAACGGTATTTTTTGGCAAATTATTGGCAAGTTGATTATGGGATTTGAATGGATAGTCGGTCTAAAAGCAATACCATTATTATTCGGCTTGGTTGTCATGGCTTGCCTGTTCCACGCTTCTGCCAATTTGGAAAGTAAACTACTTTTAGTTGGTTTTAGCCTCTCCCCTGTCGCCTTCTCACAATTTCACAGGTTTCGACCTGAGGCCTTGCATGCAGCTTTCGGGACGGCGGCCTTATTTTTTTTCATTCTAGCCTTTGGTCAGTCAGAAATAATTGAAAAAAACAGGCCAAGTAGCGTTGTGGAGCCCAAAAGGGAATTAGGGAACGCCCAGCGTCGATTTACCCAATATTTAACATTGGGTATTCTATTTATGATAGCTGTCCCACACACTCATATCATGGCTATTTTTCATCTTCCCGGCCTAGCAATTATTTTAATTTATTTAGTATTTAAGCAGGTTAGGAGACCCGTAGTTGTACTGGCAGGCATAGCAATTCTTTTTTTGGCCGTCTTTTTTTTCTTTCAACCAATCCTCAGGGAGCAAGGACTTGGCTACCTAAAGGGGCTCTCAAACTCACAAATACCCATATCTGTGGATATGAAATGGCATACCCCGTTTGAAATAATTGGTGAAAATGCTAGAGTTTGGTATTCCGATGTAACAACTAGAATGCCCTTTTTTTCAAGAGGGCAACACCTGAAAATACATATTGAAGTTTTGATGTTTTTTTTCTTCTCCGGAGTGGCAATACAACTGATTATCTTGGCAAGAAAGTATATAAAAAAAGAAGCCTTTTGTAACTTCAATGTTGTTTTACAAAATGCATGTGCACTTAATGTTTTGAGTTTTATATTTTCAATTTTTTTATTCAAGAGAATAAACAATAGCTACTTGCTGGTTTTGGAACTATGGCTCTTTGCTTATTTTATTTTCTTTGTACAATCTGATGAATACGCTAAGATTACCAGAAAGCTTAAGTTCATTTCAGGTTTAGTTTTCATGGTAAATGTCGGCTTGATTTTTTTTAACCTATTGCATTTCCGAATAATGATCTATCCCCATCGTCATTCAAATTTTGTTAAGAATTTAAATGTCCTAAAGGAAAGTCTGGCGAGCGCAAGTTGCTCTGAAAAAAAGTTTGTAAGTGCACCTTATTTTCCATTTTTTGCTGCAATAGATTCTGGTGATTTGAGTAAAATTAATGATGATCCCAATAAACTGATTCCAATGTTACAGCAAATACCATCAAAGGGATGTATAGCCATTCACGCACGTCATTTATGGGGATTTGAGTTTTTTTCTCAGTTTAAAATGGAGCTCTTGCGAAAGTTGCTGCTAAAAAATTTCGACCAAGTCGCACTTTTAGAGCTTCCCTTCTATGATGAAAAATATTTTTATAAAAAGACTAATGGGTTAATTACATTGCCAGTTGGTGCTGATTATATTTACTATAACGGAAAAGAAATTCTATCTGTTTTTCGCAAAAAGGACACTGCTTGGCAAGAGTAAAACCTAGAAAGATAGAAATTACGGAGAAAATGTAGAAGCTATGGTAGGTAGCTTGAATTGCAACGTCTAAGGTTGTTTTGCGCCCCAACTATAATGTAACGCTGAGTGAGATTGATTAGTGACTATTCAGCAACCAGCACTCCACTTTAATTTGTGCAATTATTTTTGTTTACAAACTAAATTGTTGAAAAATACCCTTGGAAAGGAATCGATTGTTTTTATCTCTTTAAACAAGGATATTTTTTCTTTTACAATTACCTTCAGAAGTGGACTTCCCATTCCTGGGAGAATCCTATTTACCAAAAGTATATCTGGCGCACGCCATCGTTTTTCAATAACTTCCATTAAAGCAATTCGGGCAGGAACAACCTGGTACTGACTTGACTCCATCGGTAACAATATATCCGAATTTACCGTTCGTGCATCTGGACAACTTTTAATCAAGAAATCATTCAGGTCTTCTGGTAATAAAGAATTTATCGTGACAATTTTATTAACATTCAATTTAAAGCGAACTCTATCTAAAATATTCGGAAAACCAATAATTGCAAAAGATATTATCGTAAAAATCAAAACTTTTAAGGGCAATCTATTGGCTTTAACCAAAATTGAAGACGACGTTAATATTAAAAAACATGGTCCAAATAAATACCACGAGTAAGCCATACTTTTGGTAATCAGCATGAATAACTGCAAGTATCCGCTAAACACCAATACAAAACTACATAATATGAAAAACACTAAGCCGCCTGGGACATTCGTTATTTTATCACGAGACCTCACAAAGCCGAAAACACCTAAAGCTTGAGTCAATAGAATTGGCATAAATCCCTTTAAGCCCGTTACCTCAATCTGATCCCAGGTGATGTAATAGAAATCAAACGCTGTGAGAAGACGTTCCCAAGTAAGTTTAAAATCTGGGGAGATGCCGTTGATAGATAAAAGGTCACTAATTATCGGTCCTGCGCCTCCTGACAGCCATATCAATGAAAATAGAATAAAAAGCAAAAATACTAAAGCATATTCAAAATTGAAATTGGTTGGAGAAGGACAAAAACCTAGCAATTTACTTCTTTTCCCATAAAACTTGGGCAACCATCTAATTATCAACCCTGTTAAAGCAAGAATGACTGGATAAAAAACTAAATTAATTTTGGTATATGCAGCAAGAAAACTCCACAATACAGCAATTGAATAATTCATTCCTATTCGCCCGCTGTCTTTCATCAAATAGAAAATTGAAGCGCCTAGCATGAAAATAATTAGGTATTCAGGTGAAATAATTTTGCCATAAAACCAAAAACCCGGAGTGAGCAAAAAGGTTAAGATAAAAAAAACTCCCACGAAATCATTTCTTTCAGGCAGAAATTTAAAAGTTTGAATGCCCTTTGCAGTTAAGAGTACTGCTAAATATTTGAGAGTTAAAAAAAAGATCCTAATTCCTACAATAGATAGGCCCATTTTTTTTAAAACTACCAACAGCATCCAAAAAGTTAACCCATAGCCACTAGGTAAACCTTCTGGAAAAGGGTCCTTACTTCCAGTTCTAAAATAGCTTTCATATACCCTCAAAGTGTCAAAAAAAAGGGCTTCGTCAGGTGATGTGGCATTAATTCTACTCATAGTATCAATAGGTGAAATCAAACTAATTTCAAAAAAATAAGAAGCTATAAAAAATAAACCCACTAAAAGATAAAGAATGCGCATTTTTCTTCCCAATACACTAAGGCAATCGAGACACTTTAATATAGTAGTAATTCGGGCTTGATTTATACCTAATAATTTCCGCAACACACCCAGATCTTATAAAAAGCAGTTCAATAGCTTTCCTGCTGTAAATGCTAATATGCCCAACAATAGGGTTCAAATAATTTAAGTCAAAGTTTAAATCTGAAAGAAGGGTAGTTAAATAGATTATCCCATTGGGTTTAAGCGATCTTAGCATTTTCTTGACCACGCTATTTGGATCATCCAAATGTTCAAGAACCTCAGTACAAATTATTGTGTGAAATTTTTCTTTTTCATCAAGATCCTTAACCAATAGAGGATGGGAAAGTGCTGGATCATAAAACACGAAGTTTTTGCACAAACCTAACTTTTCTTCAAGCAACTCATTTCCGGCGCCAAAATCCAGAATTTTTTCATTTTGGGGCTGTTCTGAATTGATTTCTTCAAGCAATAATTTAATTAGTTCTAATCTTTCTTGAAACGGCCATTTTTTTGCCTCATTTCTATACTCATTTGATAGGTAATAATCTAAAGGTTTGGCATTAGATTGCAAAAACTGACAATTGGTACATTCAAAATAGTTTGAACCATTCAGTTTAAACTTAAGTACAGTACTAGAAAGACAAACGCGGCATGAGTTCAAGCTCAAATCTATTGTCGTTGAATTCAGACTTAAATTATCTTCACTTTTTTTAGCCGCATAGATTAAGTTTTTATAGATTGAGTCTAAACGGGCTTCCTGTAATTCTACTAACACTTGCAGGCCCTCTAAGTTTAAGTTGTGACGTTCGGCTGTTTCCTTTAGTGCTGAAATGGTCCTCTCCATATTTGGTATTGAAACAGCAATGGTCCCCTCTATATTTGGTATTAATACAGAGTTCAGTTTCATAAAACTATGTGGGTAACGCAAGAAATAAAGTATTCCCCGGATATAGGATAGTATGAATCTAAAAGTTCTATTAAACATCAAAAGCCCCCAAAAATTCCGTTATCGACTTTGAAAGTGTATTATAATTAGCCGACTCTTTAGGTTTACTGCTTAAATCGGAAGTTCTTCCATATTTAAGCCAGTATTGGTAGGTGGCTTTCATCGCAAAAAAGATCTCATCTACCTCGCTCGGACCAACATTCACTTTCAAAAAACTGTCAATTTCTATAAAAGAAGCATAGTTTGTCGTTACAATTGGGACAGGATGTTCAGCAACCGAACTTATAGCCCCAGACGTTTCACCACAAGATGGAAATCGAAGACTGAAAATCAAGTCTGCGCTCTGAATTTCCCTTACTAAAACCTGATCTTCCACAAAACCATAAAAATCAACACTTGTCTCAAGAGCCATTTTATTCACTACAGAAGTTAAATCTTCCTTTAAGTCATTTGAAATCGCACCCAAAATCTTGAATTTAACCTTCTGAAAAGGGTACTGGTTTCTGAATTTCTTTAGCGCATATATAATTTTATCTATCCTTTTCATTGGCGAAACCCAGCCAATGGCAAGCATCACAAACAAATCATCCTCTTTTTTAAAGTTAACATTACAATTTAACTCAGGATGTAATGCTGGCAGTTTTGTGACATGAAATCTTGGCAGGTATGCACTAGTAATTTCATACTCCAGCTTTAATTTGGCATATATACTATGTACGATTATACATTTTGATTTTTCACGGGTAATACTTTGGCCCATCATCAAAAACTTAGTAACGAAGTTTACATTATCTTGCTGTATTTTAAGCTTATTTCGTTCGAAAAACGAAGGGGGGAGTTCACCACTAAAAAATTTCACAAATTGTGAGTACTTAAGGTTGAATCGAGTATTAAACAATAAACCTCGAAGATTCATATAACACTGCACATCATGTATCACACTCACCAAATTTTGACCTTCATAGTGAAGCAAGAAGTGCCAGCAATAATGGTGATAATGATTATTTGCTAGGGAAAGTATTATCAGATCAGATGAACGTGCTGAATACTCTGGATAGTTCAATACCGGAAAATTTTGATAGTCTTTAGGCATTTCTCGATGAGGAAAATCCTCTTTATCTATTACAATCAATATGTCAAAATTTTTAATACCTTGGATTACCTCTAGAAAAGTCTCAAAAAAAATATTAAAATATATGGAAGGACCTGTTTTGATGGGCAGAATTGGCGTAAGAAAAACAATCCTTTTTATTTTTTCAGACTTGGTACTTGGGAGAGACACTTTCGTTTAATCCTTTAAAAAAAGTTCTAAAAATTTTGAGTTACTTTTGCTTAAAGGGCTCCATCCAAAGGCACTTTGAAATTTTTCTGAACTCCCAAACACGCTAGGTATTTCATTCGGGCGAACCAACTTTTGGTCAACTCCAAACTCAATTTTCTTACCATATTGTTGTGCGAGCTCAACTATTAGCTGTCGGAGATTTTTTTCTACGCCTGAGCAAAGGTTAAAAATATTAATCTCGGAATTCAATGGACCATGGTTTAATAGTAGTCTGAATGCATCTATAAAATCTTGAATAGCTGAAAAATCGCGGTTGATATCTATATTACCAACGTTAAGATGTACAAGATCAGAATTTGAATTCTCAATTTGGTGTAGTATCGAAGGAAGCACAAATCGAGTGCTTTGTGTTTTGTGAGTATAGTTATAAAGCCTCAATATTGTCAGTTGGCCGCTATGTATTCTTGCTAGTTCACTAAGGGCAGCTTCTGCAACTAATTTAGACCGTGAATATGCATTTTTAGGAGCAAGTACGGAACTCTCTGATTGAGGTGAGGAAGCCATTTGGTCATAAACTAAGCTTGAACTTAAAAAAATAAAATGGCCCCCATTATTTAACCGAAAAAAAACTTCTGCTAAAAAACACGATAATGCAACATTAACTCGGTAGGTTTCATTCAGATCTTTTTCACATTCACTAACTGAGCTAATACCAGCCATATGAACAAGCGTTGGAACACCATTCAGTTTACTTTCAACGAGATTTGCATCATTCAGACTTTTGCTAGAAATGGGGACGAATACAAATTTATCATCCAAACTCTTCAAAATCGAAGACCCAACAAAGCCAGTCGCCCCCGTAATCGCAACTTGCATCGGCTGCCTCAATTACTTCATTAAGCTTTTATATTGTCTTACGTGCTCGATGTCTGCATCCACCATCATATTAACTAGCCCTTTGAAGGAAGTTTTAGGTTCCCATCCAAGAACTTTTTTAGCCTTAGCAGGATTACCGATCAACAAATCAACTTCAGCAGGACGCATGAATCTTTCGTCGAGCTTCACATACCTTTTCCAATCGAGATCAGCGCGTTCAAAAGCCAACTCAACAAATTCCTTCACTGTGTGAGTTTCATTCGTAGCAATAACAAAATCATCTGGGTTGTCTTGTTGGAGCATCATCCACATAGCTTCAACGTAATCGCCTGCAAAACCCCAATCCCTTTTTGCGTCGAGGTTACCCAGGCGAAGTTCTGTGGCAAGACCGTGTTTAATTAAAGCAGCATTGTATGTAATCTTGCGCGTTACAAACTCAATGCCCCGGCGCGGAGATTCGTGGTTAAACAAGATACCGCTAGAGGCATGCATCTTGAATGATTCACGGTAGTTTACCGTTATCCAGTGGCCGTAAAGTTTGGCTACTCCATAAGGTGAACGTGGATAAAAAGGAGTTGATTCAATTTGTGGCACAGCTTGAACTTTACCAAACATTTCACTTGATGATGCTTGGTAAAAGCGAGCTTTAGGAGCTGCTTTGCGAACAGCTTCGAGTACGCGCGTAACTCCTACCGCTGTAAATTCAGCCGTCAAGACTGGCTGGTTCCAAGAAGTCTGCACAAAACTTTGTGCAGCAAGGTTGTAAACTTCATCGGGCTTGGCAACTTCGAGGGCTTCTATAAGGGATGGTTGATCAAGCAAATCCCCAGGCAAGAGTTCAACTTTAGATAAAATGTGTTCAATACGAGAAGTAACACTAGTGCTTGAACGGCGAGTGAGGCCGTAAACTTTGTAGCCTTTTTCGATTAATAATTCGGCTAAGTAAGAACCATCTTGACCTGTAATACCTGTGATTAATGCGCTTTTCATTAGAACCCCTGCATTTAAAAATGATTTTTATCACTTATGTAGAATTCTGCATTTTTTCAATGCCTTGTCCCAAAAGTCAACAGAAAGCTAATTACATAAAACCCTAGAACCATTCTCTAAAGCAAGATAACAAACTCTAGATCAAAGAGACAGAACCAGTTTGCTTCAGAAACAACTAAGAAGAAACTTAAGATTTCGCTTGGCAACCTAGATAAGCCCGTTTAACACTCTTACGATATAGTAATTTAGAGCCCAATTTTTGAATTTGGAGACCAAGATGATTCCCGTAATTCTATCAGGCGGTAGCGGTACTCGCCTTTGGCCAGCATCTCGCACTAAACTTCCTAAGCAATTCTGTGAAATATTTGAACAATCCTTGCATTCAGCAACTATTAAGAGACTCACCCCAATTGGCTCCCCTTGGATTATTACGTCTCAGGGATTAAGAGACCTCACTCTCCGAGATGCAAAATCATTTGGTATCCCATCTCACCAGGTTTTATTGGAACCGATGAGTCGCAATACCGCCCCGGCCATTGCCTTAATTTGCCATGCACTTGAAGCGCAAGGTCAAAAAGACGCTATTGTTGGTATTTTCCCCGCAGATCATTTGATTGAGAACGAAGCTGATTTTCAAAGTGCCCTGAGGCTTGCAGAACAAGAAGCTGCCAAAGGCAAAGTCATAACCCTTGGAATTAAACCAACCCAACCCGCAACTGGCTACGGTTATATTCAAATTAATGCCGGCGCCCAGGGTAAACAAGATAACTTTGAGAGCATTAAGGTTGAGAAGTTCCACGAAAAGCCAAGTCTTGATTTAGCAACCCAGTTTTTGAAGGCCGGAAACTTTTTTTGGAATGCAGGGATTTTTGTTTTTAAAGTTGAAACAATGATTGCCGCCTTTAAAAAGTTTCAGCCAAAGATTTGGGAGACCATTTCGCAAATCAAGCCTGATCTTTCCAATTTAAAAGCCGCCTATGAACACGTTGAAAACATAAGTATCGACTACGCCATAATGGAAAAACTTGATGGCGAACAACTAAGCTGTGTCCCATGTGATGTGGGTTGGAACGATGTGGGCTCATGGGATGCCATTCAAGAAATCTTGGGCACAGATTCAACAAATAAAGTTGAAATCAAAGCCAAAAACAATTTTGTTCATTCGGCGCTCGATAAAAAGTATGCCTTTATTGATGTTGATGACCTCATTCTTGTGGATACAGAAGATGCTACCTTGGTGGCTAAAAAAGGCAGTACTCAAGCTGTTAAGGAAGTGGTCGATGCTCTTAAAGCCACCAGCCCAGCATTAACTAAAGATCATACATTTGAACTTCGCCCCTGGGGACAATACGAAATCCTTCGCGATGAAATGCACTTTAAATCAAAAGTAATTCAGGTCCTTCCTTTTGAACAAATCTCGTATCAGAGTCATGCAAAGCGCGAAGAACATTGGTTAGTCACAAAAGGAACTGGAGAGGTGATTCTGAATGACCAAACCATCCCTGTAAAAGCTGGAACTTATGTAAAGATTCCGCTGGGAGCTAAACATCGTATTCGCAACACCAGCAATGAACCCGTTGAATTTGTAGAAGTTCAGCTTGGATCTTATTTTGGTGAAGACGACATTGTTAGGTATCAAGACGACTATCAAAGAGCTTAGTTGGTTTTAATGCTAAGCAGGTATAAACATCTTTTACTTATTATTGGAGTATCACAAGCCATACAACTCAGTTTAATTTTCCAACAATATTGCGGAAATTTTTACTGGATATTGTGGCCTTCGAGTTACTTTAATCCTCCTAAAGCAGTTACCAATGCAAATGGGGGGAGCTTTATGTCTATGGACGGTAAAAAATGGGGAGTTGGCTGGGATGGCCAGTTCTATTACCTTATGGCCCGCGACC
>CAZYOE010000016.1:27830-40796 GCA_964648725.1 uncultured Pseudobdellovibrionaceae bacterium
CATTCATGCTTGATAAGGGTTTTAAAGAAGGTATTGATAATCCCAGTTACCGATATCAGCGCATTGGCTTAGCCTTGACCACCAGTATAATTTCAAAAGTGTTTGGACAAAACACTCCGAGCCCCTTTTTATATTGGCTCATAAATAATCTAGTATTTGCCTTGGGCCTATTTATTCTTTCGGAACTTTATTTCAAATTTGAAATCCCCCAGTTTAATCTGTGGTTGTGGGGCTTTGGTATTGGAACTCAAAGTGTCCTCATGCAAGGTTTGCCTGATGCGTTTGCTGATTCGTTCTTTATTTTCTCGATTTTTTGGTTTCTTAGAAACAATTTTTTAGTGAGCACCCTCTCAGCCACTATGGCAGTTCTAACTAGAGAATCATTTGCGGTGGTTTATGGTTCGCTTTTCTTTTTTTGGTTTGTTGGCCGATATATTCCAAAGAGATTTTTTCTCAATGAACTTGCATTCACAAAATCGATCTCACTCGACAATTTCAAACGGTACGGTTGGACCTACCTATTACCGTGTGCTCTAGTTTCAGGTTGGCAAGCCTATGATATTTTTAAAACAGGCAGTCGTCCATCCCAAGGCCTTTGGGGGGTGATGATCGATCTCCCTTTTAAGGCTTCATTTTCAAACATCTCGAATCGGTATGGCATTGAGTTTCTAATGACAATTTTTTTTATTGGCATTTTATTTTATGTTTTTTGGGGACTTTGGAAAAACAGAAAGTCTCTGTTGGCAGCGAGTCTGATTCCTTTGGCTCTGTTGATTTCGGCGATGGGTGGTGGCGTTTTTCTTTATCACCGCGATTACTTAAAAGGACTTTCCCCTATATTGATCTTTCTTCCAATGTTAGTTTATGCAAGTAAATCCCAACCAAGTTCCAAAATTAAAAAACTTTTTTTCACATTTATGATACTTCAGCCGATCTTATTGATTGTGATGCGATATCGAGAACGAGTTTATCAAGTTGGGTGCCAAACTGACCCTACTGAGTTGCATGAAGGTGCTGAGTGATAGCTTTGGCAAGCTCCTTAAATGCATTGAGTTCAAAAGGGTTATTTGTAAAAATAGTGCCGGCAATTAGCGAATAAAAAAATAAAAGTGATAGAAAAGTTCGAACGGGGTATTGTATTTTTAGATTCTCAATGAATGGAAAAAATAAAACCGGAATTACAAACAAGGCATGCATTCCTAAAACATAGGGCATTTGACTAAGCATAAATACCAACCACCCCAACTGAATCACTGTAAGTTTGAAGCCCTCTTTTAAAAAACAGACTATAGCTAACGAACAGCAGATTATGACGCCAACCCACTCTTGGGATTTAAACGTTGATCCTAAAAATATGGGGTTAGTTACGTGCTGACGCATTTCATTTTGGATCGGAGAGTATGCAAGTATAAAAGTTGAGAGCCCAATCGCCCCTATAAGGAAAGTTCCAAACAACCAGATGAAATTCTGTTTTCTATTTTTAGCGTTCGATTCATTCGTGATGTTAGATAAAATTGCAAACCCCAGAGGCATCCAAAACAGAGTTCGAAACTGAAAAAAGAAACTCAATGAAAGGTAGAAAAGGGATTTCGTAAATGATTTCTTTTGGCAATTTAAAAAACAGCTTAGAAGAAAGAAAATTGAAATGGAGTCAAACTGCCCATTCAAAGCCCACCTAAAAACATCGATTGCAAAAAACGCTAACGCTCCTATTTTAAACCAAACCGGCGGGCAACATATTGAAACATTAATTATTTCATGAACAATAAACAAAGAAAGACTTGCAAAAAAAAGCATTAAAAAGAACGTAAAATATTGTGCAGTTCTAAAATCAATGAAATCAAACTGCCAAAGAAGGGCTATGGGTTTTAACAAAACAAAAACTCCAGGGCCGTAGGGTCGGGGCATATGGGGCCAAACAAAAGCAAGTGGTTTTGTCGTGCATGTTGGCATTTTAAAAAGTTCAAAACTTGGAATGCCATGAGCTTTACCCCAAGCAAGGGTTTCAGTAGAGCTATCTGGTTCGAACATTTGCTGAGGTGAAAGTTTAAACAAATTAAATCCCACACAATCTATGACAACCGCAGAGGACAACTGTGAGATATGATCTCTACGGTCACCTCGAAGGGCAAGGGAGTCTGTCTGCAGGAAAGCCAGCAGCAAAAGGCCACAAATTGAAATCAATACGGCTGTCAAAGCTTTTTTATAGCTGATAAATCTCATTTAATCTGTCTATCCATTGAAAGGTGGAAATAGGCATAGATTCATTCCGAAACTGCCGCGTACCTACGACTTTACATCCAAAATCGGAAAATGGAATAAGATCATTCTCAATTGAATCACCAATCATTAGAATTTTGTCTGTTCCTAAACCAATTTGATCAATAGCAAATTGGATTATCTGTTTCGCGGGCTTTTCAAAACCAATCTCTTCTGACGTGATGATGAACTCAAACAGCTCTCCTCTAGGGTCCAATTGTTTTAATTTAAGCATTTGAGTCTTCAAATTTTCATTGGTCACAATGCCAATTCGATATTCTTCCTTAAGTTTCAACAAAGTTTCTAGGTTTTTACTTTGGGTCAAATCGGCAGCAATCAAGCTCTGGAGGATTAATTCATAGTCAGCCATTAACTCGAGGAGTCTCGCAGCAGTAAACTCACGTCGTATTTCTAAGTACCTTTTAAAGTAAAGTAAGCGATTTCTGCCAGCCACATGGCCCGCTGGCAGACGATTTTTGACCTCTGACCGAGCTTCATTGAAAGTCATAAGGTCTAAGCCAAGTTTTTCATAAACTTGCCTATAAAGTTTTTCAGATCCAATAAGAGTGTCATCAAGATCAAAGAGTATAAACTCAATCTTGGCCAAGAGTGATTCATCGTGTTTCATAGTTATTTCCGGTTCTAACGCAGTCTACTGCCTAGATACCATATTCCTTTAGTTTTTGAGTATCTTTTAAATAGTTCTTTTTAGTCTTTAGTTTCTCTAGGTTCACTACGCTGCGCCATCTGGCATACCTTAATCACAGAGCACTTGATAAAGTATGGGTTTCAAAATACTCCCTTAGGTATGGAAAATGACCCTTATTTTTTTGAACTTAACGCCCGAATCGCTATGGAAAAACTTCTTTGGATCCAAGGGCCTGGTGGGAATACTTCATATAAAAAAGATGACATTTTATATATAAAACCATCGGGTGCTCGTATTCACGAAATTAAAGAAGTAGATCAGTTAGCTAAATTGAGGATTTCTGGCTTTGTTCGTGAGTTATCCCTACTTGGGTTAGAGCCTGAATCAGAGCAAGGATATAAGAAAGCAATTGACGAGAATAACTTAAGTGGACCCTTGCGCCCGAGCATGGAAAGTGGGTTTCATGCGTGCTTGCCAACAAAGTATGTATTCCACTTCCATAGTTTAGGAGCCATTCTTTTGGCCCAGGTTGCTGCCAAGCAAAAACCCTCTGCCTTTAAACAATGGTGCCTTGATAAATATTCTTCCAGCATAGGCACTGTTGAGCTGATACCGCCGTGCTTGCCAGGTTTGGAATTAACTCGGTACATTTCAAAAAATAAAAATGCTCCCGTTTACCTCCTCGAAAACCATGGAGTAGTCTTGGCCTTTGATAATGCTGATTTTATCGATCAATATAAAGTTTTTGAGCAGGACGCACTGAAAACTTTTTTGCCAGCAGCATCCTCTTTACTTGAAAGCTGGGCCCACCAAAGTGCTCACCAACTTTGTTCGACATCTCCAGAATTGCTTAAAGCAAACCTTCGATTCTATTTTCCAGATATGGCTATATTGTACCCTCGTATAAGGCCCCATCTTGAACAAGTTCCAAGTGGTGAATCTATTTTTCAATGCAAGAGTACAGGTCCTGATTTAGACGCATTAGAAAATTGGTTAGCTAGCTCCATGCTGGAAAGGCTAAATCCGTCTTTGGATGAATTACCTTCGAACCTTTATGCTGCTATACCTAATTTACCAACTGAGGTTGCAAGAAAAAAAATTATGGAGACTAAATCATGATTCAGTTGTTAATACCAATGTCAGGGCAAGGAACAAGATATAAAAAGGCGGGCTATGACCAACCCAAACCTTTGATTCCGGTTTCGGGGCGTCCAATTATTGAAAGGTTACTAGAAAAGTTTCCATCCGAATGGCCCGTAACTTTTGTTTTGGCGGAGAATCATCGGGAAACAGAACTGCCTAAAGTATTATTTGCTCTACGCCCTCATGCTAAGCAAATTTTTGTACCCGTTCACTCAAAGGGCCCATCTTACGCTATTAAGGCTGCTATACCATACTTAGAAGTTAACAAACCTGTATTAGTATCATACTGTGATTATGGCTTTAAGTGGGATCCCTGGGACTTTGCCAGCTTTGTAAGACAGTCGAAGTGTAAAGCTGCATTGCTTTCGTACAAAGGCTTTCACGCTCATTACCTCTCACCTGTGACGTATGCTTACTCTAGAATGGAGGGGCAGAGGGTCGTTGAGGTTAAAGAGAAAGGCTCTTTTACCCCTACCAGAGAAAATGAATTTGCTTCGGCGGGTGCATATTATTTTGATTCGGCACAAACTTTAAGTGCGGCAGTATTAGCACAAGAAGAACAAGACCTATCGCTAAATGGCGAGTACTACACGAGTTTAACAATAGAGGCACTATTGAGAGCAGACCCCGGTGCAGATGTTAGAGTCTATGAGATTCCTGCATTTTACCAATGGGGAACTCCAGAAGACCTGCGCACCTTTGAATATTGGGAAAAAACATTTTCAGCTTGGAATCAGTTTTTAAATGCCAAATTAGAAATTGAAAACCTTCAAATGCCTATGGCTGGGCTAGGAAGTCGATTTAAGGAATTATACTCCAAGCCGAAACCATTTCTTAGGATTGATGATCAATATATGTTTAGGTGCGCATTAGATAGTTTGCCGCGAGCTAAACAGGTTTCATTTGTAACACTTGAATCAGTTAGCGAGCTACTTACATTAGCGCCAAACGAAAAAGCCACATTCCTCGCCGAAACCCCTCCCGGGCAGGCATTTAGCGTAAAAGCAGGATTGGCCAACATCTCATCGACTGGAGATTTGATAATTAGCGCCTGCGATCACAGTGTTGTTATTAATCCCGAGGTTTGGCGCGAATTCAGAGTTAACCCAGATTGTGAAGCCGCAATATTTACTGTCAGAGGTTTTCCTGGAACAAACAGAAAGCCAAATGCTTATGCCTATGTGGTGAATACCGAAGGTGAAGAAAAATTTCCGTTAGTTAAAAAGGTTTCTGTTAAAGTACCCATCAGTGAAACCCCGAACAATGACCCTCTGCTAGTGGGTACTTTTTGGTTCAAAAATAAATCTATTCTCGTTGAGTACCTCAATAAACTCATCGAGAATAGAGAAACCGTGAATGGCGAAATTTATTTAGATTCCATATTCAACTTGATGATCGCCGATTCGTTGAAAGTGAGAAACTTTAACTTAGATGGATATGTTAATTGGGGCGACCCAGACTCATTGGCTGAAGCACTTTATTGGAAAGAAGTGTTTATGGGCCACAGGTTATCAAAACGCGTCCGCTTAGAGGGAGTATCAGAATGACTAAATTTGAATTAGTTTTGCCCTGCTATAACGAAGAAAAGTCGCTAGAGTTTTTAGTTCAAAGAGCAAAGGCTGCAGCATTAGAGGCCGGCCTCAAGCCTGGTGAGTTTAAGCTAGTCATGGTTGAAAATGGGAGCAAAGATAATTCCCGCAAACAGTTTCAATTGCTCGCCAACAACCAAGAATTAGCACCGTGGTTTAAAATGGTGCCTATAGATATAAATCAAGGTTACGGATATGGTGTAGTGACTGGATTGAAAGCAACTGAAGCGCCTATCATAGGATGGTCACATGCAGACCAACAATGTGACCCTGCAGATACGATCAAAGCGTATTTTCGACTTATTGAATTAAAACAAAAAGGCGTTAAGGCTTTAGTCAAAGGTGTTAGGAGTGGCCGCAACTGGAAAGATATTTTTGTAAGTAGGGTCTTTGAATTTTTTGCGAGAGTACTTCTTGGGATTAACGTCCACGAAATGAACGCCCAACCTAAAGTGTTTGAACGAGAGCTATTAGACAAACTTGTTTCGCCACCTAATACTTTTGCCCTTGATCTTTACGTATTATATCACGCTCAGAAACAAAGTTTACAGATTTCAACAATACCAGTTGTGTTCCCTCCTAGAGTTCATGGCCTGTCAAATTGGTCCTCCCATTTTCTATCTCGGTACAAGACAATTTGGGGCATGATTTGCTATATGAAGCGTTTAGCCCAAGCTGAAGGGCGCTTGTAATGCTGCAATTTTCAGAACGATTTGCTGTTTTTAAAACCAAATATTTTTTATTTGGTTTTATGATTAGATTTATACTCTTATTTGTGATCGGGGGTGAAATATTGGAGAAATATTTTGTACCTTTTTTAGATCACTTTGCCCAGTATCCCGCCACAAATACTTGGGCAAGTTTCGCGCCGGAATTTTTTCCATACGGTCTTTTTCCACTACTCGCCTTTGGTTTGCCTAAATTAATAGCTTTTAAGCTTTTCGGTGGAATCACCCTTGGCAATTCTATATTCAACTTTGCTTTAATTAAAGGGATTTTGCTTTGCTTTGAGATTGTATTATTTTGGGTTCTTACAAGACTGACAACTTATAACATTCATCGGTTAACTTGGTTTTATTGGCTAAATCCAATCAGCATCTATGTCACCTATGTCCTTGGTCATTTTGACATTATATCAATGAGTCTTATCACGGTCAGTTTGTTTCTTTTGGGAAAAAACCTATTTCGCATTTCTGGTATCTTGGCAGGTCTGGCATTAGCATCCAAATTTCAAGTGGCAATAATACTTCCATTTATTGCCGCATTTATCTGGAATAATAATTACTTAAAAGTGGCCACCCGCCGGTTGATTGATTTTGGCCTCCCACTAGTCCTTGTTTCATTGGTAGGATTCATTCCACTTTTAGAAGCAAATCATTTTTCATATTCAACCTTTAGTTCTCCTGAAGCTATGAGATTGCTGGCTGCCAAAATTTCACTGGGTAGTGGAAACGATTTTGTAATTGGCATTGGTCTTGTAATTTTAGTCCTCGGAAGACTAGTTTTTGCCACTAGAATTACATTTCAAGGTTTGCTTTATGGCTCCGGTCTACTGCTTGGAACTCTTGTATTAACAACCAATGCTCAGCCAGGATGGTACCTGTGGTATCTCCCCACAATGGCATTATTTTTTGCTAATTACATCACAGCACCAACTCTTATTTTTGTGTTATTTAGCATTGTTTATTTGCTCCATTTTTTCGTGGCTGAGGTGTTGATGCCACCGTTCAAGACGGTTTCATTTACCGTGTTACAACTTGGAGTGCTCGTCCAACTACTCCTTCTTTATTGGATTGCCATTAAACAGGAAGCCTTACTTAGGAACCGACTACGGCCAGTGATGCTGGGATTGAGTGGAGATTCTGGGGCGGGCAAAAATCACTTATGTGCAACGATTCAGGCACTCATGGACCCGAATAATTGCATAGTGATTGAGGGTGACAACTATCACAAGTGGGAACGAGGCGATAAAAATTGGGAGGTGCTGACACATTTGAATCCGAGCGCCAACAACTTAATTAAAATGCAGGAACATGCTAAACAAATTTCGATGGGGCAACCTATCCTTCACCACCATTATGATCACGGAACCGGAAAGTTTGTTCTGCAACCACCCACGAATCCGACTAAAACGATTGTTTTTCAGGGTCTTCATTCATTATATTTAAAATCATTAAGAGAAATTCTTGATTTGAGAATTTTTCTAGATCCAGACGAGAAAGTAAGGACCTTTTGGAAAATTCAAAGGGACGTTTTTGAGCGGGGACATACTTTGCAAAAAGTTCTAGATTCACTGGCTAAACGAAAGATCGACTCTTTAAAACATATCCTTCCACAAAAAGACAAGTCTGATTGGGTGGTTGAGATTTGTACTGATGCCGATTTTGATCCGATTTCACTTACCAGGAACTCATCTATACCTCTTTACGTCAGGTATATTCTTTATAACGATGAACCAATCGCCGATTTAATGGATCAGCTGCAAGAGTTCGGTATTCAGGCACAATTGGAGTTTTTAGAGTCTGATCTCGATCGGGTTCGCGTATCAATACGTGGGTCAATTTCGCCAGCAAAAACCGAAGAAATAGCAAAACGTTTGTTTCCACAAATGAGGCATCTTACTCGATCTTCTATCGAACCCAAATTTTTGGGTGATATTGAAGGTATCCACCAACTGTTTATGTTGGCTCTTTTAAGTAAACGATTGGAGGCGCTAACATGATCACTGTTTTTAAGCATCGAGTTAACGAACGTAATAGCTTGGCAAATTTAGACCAAAACTGGGGTGTCGAAATTGATTTGAGATCCGATTTGAACCAACCCGGGGAACTCCACTTATCGCATGACCCATTTAATAGAGGAGAGCCCTTCTCGGCTTGGTTGAAAGAATTTAAAAATATTGGAATTAATGGACCGATAATCCTAAACACAAAAGAAGATGGGCTTGAATCCCTTATTATGGAATTGCTGCGGCAACATAATGTCTCTAACTATATTTTTTTAGATACCACGGTACCAACTTTAAAAAAATGGACCAGAGATTATTCAAACCCAAACTTTTTTGTAAGATGGTCTAGTTTAGAACCAATAGAATATGCAATGATTCATGCTGGATTTTGCTCTTGGGTTTGGGTGGATTGCTTTAATTTAGTTGCGCCTCCAATGGAAGTTCTAGAAAAATTAAGAAAGAGATTCAAAGTTTGTATGGTATCGCCAGAACTACAGGGTGGCTCTGAGGCAGATGCTATTGAGTTTGCAAAACAATTTAAGAGCCAAATTGACGGTGCATGTTCAAAATTTCCAGAAGTGTGGCGGTAATTCCGTTTAAAAATCCCGTTTTTTAGAACTGTTTTTAGTGATGTAAATGGGGCGACCTTTAATCTCATCATAAATCAGTGCCAAATAATGACCAATAACCCCAATTGAAATTAAGATTGAACCGCTAAGCACAACAATCAAGAGGTTTACGGTTGTAAAACCAGATAAAGCTTTCCCTTCGATCTTTTGCCATAAGCTTGTCGCACCAAAAACAAATCCGAAAAGTAATGTAAAGCCACCCAGTAAACTAACCAATCTCAGAGGGAAGCTGGTGAAAATTGAAATATTTTTTATTGCATACTTAATGAGTCTTAACAAACCCCATTTAGATCCACCAGTACCCGAACGCTCAGGCACCTCAAAGGGAATCTGAACTGATGTGTAACCGAGCCACGAGATTAAACCTCTGAAAAATCTTTGCTTTTCAGGTAGGGCTAAATAGCTATTAAGGACTTCTCTATCCAAGAGCTTAAAATCTGATTGCCCATCGAGATTTTGATCTGTCAAAAGTCGCATTAATAAATAAAATAATTTGGCGCTTAACTTGCTGTATGGATTTTCTAACCCTCGATTTACTTTGACAGCCTCAGCTACTAGATAGCCATTTTGCCAATGCGTGAGCATTTTATTTATCAACTCTGGGGGATGTTGAAGGTCCGAATCCATAACAATAGCTGCGTCACCTTTTGCGGCTATTAGTCCGGCCAATATGGCAGCTTCCTTTCCAAAATTCCGAGTAAAGGTAATTAACAGCAGATTTGGAATGTTCCTCCCGATAGTGTTTATAACTTCCGACGTCTCATCGGAAGAGCCATCATCAACAAAGATGAATTCAAAATTATAGCTATTGTTTGCAGAGACTGTTTTTATAATAGTATGGGCATTTTTAAAGATTGATTGGCTTTCATTAAATACGGGTACTACGACTGACACCAGTTTCATATTACTTTTCTACGCTTTCGTTGAGCAAGTAGACTCTGTTTGCGAGCTGAGGTAAGTTCCGCAATGTATTGTTGGGCTCGTAAAAAATTAAAGGCCGCTCTTTTGGCAGTTCACCCTTATTTGCACGAAGGCAATGTTCGACACTATTTTTATCAAAACGGGCACCTAAGCCTGAATCTACTTGCCATCCCTTCCGAGCAAGCGCAACCATGATCATAGCCCAATCTTTAGAGCGCCACTGATCCTTATCAAAGCCGCAAGTGACTGAAACTGCGTTAGGCCAAAGAAAGATTTTTTTTGATTGATTGCTGGGCTCAGGAAGCTTGCTGTTAATTCTGTTAACTGCTGAGTTAACTACATTGGATTGTGTGAAATAGAAATTATAAAATGGAAAAAATTCGATGAAATGAATAAAGACGACTCCACCGAAAACAATGGCCTTCTTTTTTATTGTGGCCCTGTCTAAGAGAAAAATCGCCAGAATTAGGATTGAATAGTAAATTGGCCAGATCCAGCGCCCTGTCGAACGAAAAATAGAGGGAAGCGGTTCAATCCAATGATAAAAAGGAAGATATATTATTGGATTGCCTCCGAAGCGTATGGGCGAAGCTGCAGAATAAATAAGGTAGGCTATGAGCAAGCCAAAATAGATTTTATTTAAATTGGAGTTCCATAAAGATTTGATCTGGTTAATCGCCGAACGGCGGAAATAGATAAGTAAGCTCAATATGGACAAACCAAGATAAGCATACCCTTCGTTCTGACACCAAAATGACCGAAGCGCAGGAAAAAATAAAGAGGTACCAAAAGAGTTTAACCAACCCAGAACGTCGCTGTTGCAGGCCCCAAAATCAGCAGAAACGGGCTCTTTGACGGATGCAAAGCCCAGCCATTTGATCTCAAAAACCAAAGCTCCAAATAAAACTAACGAGCGCCCCAACTTGGATAGAAGACCATTTTTATCGATAAAAATTAATGTTAATAAAATTGGAGCCGTCAGTGCAAACCAATAAGGGTGTATGCCTGCGGATAATACCACCAACAAAGTTACCAGCAAAAATCGCAGAAACCCCAGACTTTGGCCACGGGCCAGACGAATGGCCTCATACATAATATATAACAAAATCCAATGTGCCATCAATGCAAGGTGGCTGGTGCGAAAAATAAAGGGCGGGGCAAACAAGAAAAAAAAGACCAAAAGAAATTTTGAAAACCTCTGAAAGTTAAGTTCATCTGCAATAAGACCAGCCATAATTCCTTGCAGTACCCAATTGAGAACTAGCCAAAAGCCGAAGTAGTGAAAAGATCCTTTTATTTTTACAAAGCTATCGATAAATTTGGATACTATTGCCAACCATGGAATCGAGTCGGTCTGAATGACGGTGAGCATTCCACTCGGAAACAAATTTGCGATCCGAGTGACTGGATAAGAGAATTCAGAATTTTTGAAAAACTCCCAACCAATAAGCGACTGGGCCCGATCACCATCTAAAAGCCAATCTACATTAACAAACGAAAAAAACGCTGGGTTAACTACATAAGCAGCCACTAAGGCTAAAACAATAATCAAACACCAGTCGAGTAATCTATGGAAAAAGGTCATTGTGCGGAGTAAATAGCAAATTAAAGCTAAAGTAAATATTTAATAGCCCAAGCCTGGGTTTATTGGGTTTATGGTGAAGATTTTAAGTTTTGTATCTTGACTACAAAAAGGAGACCTAGCCATATTCAGAGCATGCTACAAAATCTAAAATATGCCGTATACAATTTGAATGGTAGAAAACCTTGGAGTCGAGGCTATATTGCTAGTCGAACCAGGTTTATTAAAGATACACTTGAGAACAAAGACTTTGATGTTTGTCACTTGCCAAAAGAATATGGCCGAGGCTTTGATGAGCGAGTGGTCGAATACCCATGGTTTTTCAAACTGCTTCCAACAGCTCCCGCAAAAATTTTGGATGCCGGTTCTGTTTTAAATTTCGATTATATTTTAAACCATGTTAACTTGAAAAACAAAAGTTTAGCGATCAGTACACTCGCCCCCGAGGAGGACTGCTTTTGGAGAAAGGGAATATCTTATGTCTATGAAGATTTAAGGCGATCCTGTTTTCGCAATGAAGAGTTCGATCTAGTAGTCAGCTTATCCACCCTTGAACATGTTGGTTGCGACAACTCTGTGTACACAAAAAATGTTTTTGAAACAGAGGTGGAAAAGGGAAACTTTATTGAAGCGGTCATTGAGTTAAAACGGGTTTTAAAACCTAACGGGAAGCTTTTGATCAGCGTTCCTTTTGGAGCCCCTGTGAATCATGGATGGCTTCAGGTTTTTGATTCAGACAAATTGGACGCTTTGATTAAGGCCTTTAATCCTTCTTCGTTTCAAGAATGGATCTATAAGTACGATGAACAAAATGGCTGGAGTCTGTCCAATCGGCAAGAGGCCGGCCACTGTGGTTACTATAATAAAATTCAACCTGCCTTGAATTCAAAACCTTGGATTGCTGCTGCAGAGGCAGTTGCGTGCATAGAATTGATCAAGTAAAACGACAATATCTATGAGCAAAGTGGTCTCCATGAGTGAATCAAAACGTCTAAAATGTTTTTTTGTTTGCACTCATCATCCAGATCAAACCGCGGTGAAAGGGGGAGGGATTGCACTCTCCAAGGCAAATCTTGAAATACTCAGAAATCAGTTTGATGTTGTCATCATTAATTCTTTGGATTCGTTCACCCAATCACCCATTGGAAAGACAATTCGCCTTTTCTGGGCAATTTTCAACTATTGGGGTGGCAACTCCCCAACCTTCACGAAAAAATTTAAAAATCTTTTAGGAAATGAAAAACCAGATCTAGTGTTTTTCGACCATGGCATTTTAGGAAGTTTGGCTGACAATGCTAAAGAATTAGTTCCCAAGGTGAAAACGATTGTTCATTTTCAAAATGTCGAATCGGATTACTATGCTAATATCTATAAAAATAGCCCATTACTTCGTTTCGTTGCAGTACGGGCCTCTGGATTTAATGAACAACAGGCCATCCTTGCTGCTGATGCAGTGATTACCTTAA
>CAZYOE010000016.1:40806-48473 GCA_964648725.1 uncultured Pseudobdellovibrionaceae bacterium
GAGATCGTTTGATCGAACTTTATGGTCGTAAAGATATTGGAATAATTCCATTGGGGTTACCTCAACAAAAGCAAGAAACAGCCGTCGATAGAATCGATGCTTTGAATCTGCTATTCTGCGGTTCCTTTTTTTATCCGAATGTTCAGGCTGTTAAATGGTTCGTCGAGAATATTTTAGATCATATTCCCCAAAAGTTAATTGTAATCGGCTTTGGTATGGAGAATCTAAGTAAAGAACTCCGACACCCAAAGTTGATCATTAAAGGAACCGTCCCGGAGACATCGCCCTACTACCAGCAAGCCACTGCCGTTGTTTCTCCCATATTAAGCGGCTCAGGAATGAACACAAAGGCAATAGAGGCCATTAGTTTTGGTAAACGACTTTTAGTTTCTAGTTTTGGCTTGAGAGGATTTCATTTTCCTTTGCCTACCGGGGTTGTAGAGTGTCAGGACGCCTCGGCATTTATTAACTATTTAAATAACATGAAATCATCTTCATCGGAAGAATCTCAGATTTTAAAGGAATATTTCAGAAACCATTTTTCTAAAGAAGCGCGGGTTAAAAAATTTGCTGTTATCTTTAAAAATTTAGGTTTGCTCCTATAGCGAGCCTTGACGTGGCCTTTAAAGCGGATGTCTTCTCCGCAGGTAATTCCAACAAGACTCGCAAATTGCCTTTGATAATTCAGTTTGGCTTCATAAAGTTCGGTGGTCGAATTATAGCATGAAGATACCGAGATTGGTCGAAATTTCGCATAATACATCCTTTTATGATAGGCCCTAGGCAGTCCGGCAAGAGCACTTCGATAACTCACCCCTATTGGGTCTAATTTCGAATCTTGAACCAAGTACTATTAAACATGGCGCTCGGTGATTCCCGCAAAATTAAACAAATTTCACTAAAGTTCAGAGTCCCGGGCAGTCTTTATTAGATTTTCGAGATGCTTAAAGCGCTCATCGGATTCTTTCTTATTGGCGTCTACCTGAAAAACTAAGTTGGAAAAACCATCCAAAACAAATCTATTGTGAACATTTTGCTCTTCGACAACCATATGCAGCTTATGAACCATTCCCTTAAGTTCTTCAAACTGCGCATCTATTCTATCAAAACGTGCATCGATTTCACTAAAGCGAGCCTCCACCTTATCAAAACGCGAATCGATTTCACTAAAGCGACCTTCCACCTTATTAAAACGCGAATCGATTTCACTGAAGCGACCTTCCACCTTATTAAAACGCGAATCGATTTCGCTGAAGCGGCCTTCCAGCTTATTAAAACGCGAATCGATTCTCTTCCCCATTGCGTTCATTTCATTTCGAACGGCTTTGAACTCCAGATGCACCGATGTGAAGTTATGACTTACTTCATAACGAAATTCATTGAATTGACCTTGCGAAACAAAGAGATCTTGATTGCGCAGCGGCGATTTTTTGGGCGCCAAATTATTACTTGCCCTTCTTGCCAAATTTCTTACTTTTTTCTTAATTGCCACAGAAAAACCTCGATTGATGAATCTATGTATATTTACCAAATTTTAGGTAAAAATCGAGTGCAACTTAGCGACCCACACAATATTTGATTTAAATTCATTTTAAAATTCACCCCGTTCGATTTACGGCGCAGCATACCACTTCAGGCGCATACCTAAAGCTCAATTGGCCCGCTGCTTTGGACTTGACCTGCCATTTCAACCGCCAAACACAAGCTAAATCAGCAATTGATCTGGTTCGGTGAAATTAAAGAGGCACTGGGTCCCCTCGACCACTATTAGAAATGAATTAGTATTTCTTGTTTACCGATGGCCTATTGAACAATGTGGCTTTCGCTGCGCCATTCTAGATATTCTTTTTCTAAGGCAATTCCTGATAGCCCTTTAAATCGGATGTCTTCGCCGCAGGTAGTTCCGACAAGACTCGAAAATTGCCCTCGATGATTCAAGAGGGTTTCGTAAAGATCGGCAGTCTCACAGGCTTGTTTTTGATGATTCATTTTTAAGTGACTCAAAATTTCAAATTTCAATGCTAGCAAATTAAAAGGGTGGCGATCTAATTCTGCTTTGATTTGAGTGAGAGCTTCAGTGGTCTGGCCACGGTTGAAATAGTTTTGGATAACAGCAACACATGACCGCCAATTAACTGGATAAATGTCACAAGCAATTTTTGATAGCTCAAGATTTTGCATATAATGAACCGCAGCAAATTTACTCCAGGTGAATAGGCAAAAGGTAGGAATGGCAAGGAGGAGATAGATCATTGTAAACAATTGATAAGCCGATCGCTTAGAGAATATCTTGGCCTTCTTAAAATAATTCATGATGGACCAACTTAACTCTTCTTTTTCAACTTCGGCCATAAAACAACCCAGCATTAAGGCAGCGTAGACAAAGGGAAACGCATTCTGAAACGGAAATTGAAAGATGATTTGGGGAATAAATGCTAAAACTATTAAGAAATAGACCTTGTTGGAATGAACGTAGGTTCTGTACAAAATGAGTAGCAAACTAGAAATGGCGATAAAAAGATACAACCAACCATGTTCAATACCCCACCGGAGAAGTTCATTATGAGGTGTCTTATCTAAGACTCTCTCATTTTGGGGATCGTCCGTCGTCACTCGGTAGGGAGCGATATAAAACTCGAATAAGTCTGACCCGATACCCCATGGTTTTTCGGCCATGAGTGCCAAGCTGCTTTCAACTAAACTCCGCCGAGCGGTGTCTGAAGCTTTCTTTTCCTCTACAATTCTTTCTAGTTGCCCATTTGACCACACTAAATGAAGACCTAGAGTCACGGCCGCTACACAAGCCACCACTTTTAAGTGAGTTTTTTCTGAAAACTTCGTGAGGAGAGATCCCAAAAAGACAAAGGCCGTCCCTATCCAGGCTGATCGGCTTTGACCCCAGTAAATAAAGAATAGTGATACCCACAGAAGGCCAATGGCAAACCAGCGAGATTTAGCATTCGAATTTTGCGATTTGCTTAGAAATATTAAAATCGGCAAAAGAACCAAGAGGTACTCAGCGAGCATGTTAATATTACCGAATGAAGACGCAAATGCAGACGTCAGAAAACTACTTTCGATAAATCGAGCCATCGCAAAGTGAGTGATGGCTCTCCCTAATACGAAGCAAAGGCCCACATAAAGAGGCCACTCCACGAATTGGATTAACTTGTCGAAAGCGCGGGATTTACTACAATCACCCATTGGAATTGTTAACGCCTTAAAACAAATATAGCAAATCCAAACAAAAGTAATTGCATCAAAAAAACTGAACCACTCAATAGAGTAATTGCGAAAACAACAAAGTAAAATAGCTCTCACCAAAACTAAGAGGACGGAAACCAAAGTAAACTGTTGAGGCAAGTTTTTTTCCGAATGAGTAGTAGACCAAAATCCATTAACAGTTGCGAGCAATACCCATAGATAAACGCCAATCCATTTAATGACCACAAAGTTGTCGACAAAGCTGTCACCAAATGAAATTGGGACCAGAAAAAAAGGCAACCACAACAGTCTTCTGAAATCTAAAATCATGGAGTGTGTCCTCAAGACAGGGCTTTTAATCGGCATTAGACAATATCATGCAACCACTGACTGCCAGGATCAAGTGTTTGCAAAACAAACCTTATTGAGGCTCGAGGATGTCCTTAAAAGGGACTGTTTCCCTTAAATTGTGGACTTTGCAGAAAGCCTGAAGCTGGAGTGGGATCAATTATTTCGACGTCGCAGGATTGAGCGGCTCTTTCGGCTCCAGCATTAGGACAACAAAAATTTCCCATCCAAGGGGAGTTCCAGCTAGCAGAACAATATTGTTGTGAAGTTCCTCCGCCCCCTGATGAAGAGTAACAGTAGGCATTCGAATCTGCCACAGCAACAGCGATGTAGCCACTTCCCGAAGAATACTCCGAATAACTCATACTCGAATTACTGGAGTACCCAGTGCTCCAGTTCGCAGAAACAGTAAAGCTGAAATTCGAGGTCCACCCCATTCTTTGAATGTGCTCAGTGCCAGCATTTGCCTGAACCTCTGAAAAGGAGCACAAGTGAAAATTCGTAGGGCACATTGATGCGTTGGAACTGCTTCCCCACCCACATTGAACCATTCCGCCATTTGAACCATTCCCGACTGACGGTTGACTGCCATCGCTACAGAGCGGAGTAGAACCATGGATTTTTTTAACTTTTGAGTTGAGAGTGTGCTGGTTTGGGCCAAACTGTGAAACCCCTGCTTTGTCGTAACAGGTGACCTGATAGGTGACGGCAGCCGGCGACCCGTTAAATAAAACCACGCCTTCGCTCTGAGATCCAGAGGAGCTATTTGAAAATGCAGGAATGGTAACCTTTCTTGGGGCGATAGCGTAGGCAACTAGACTGAAACCTAAGGCTGAATAGATTACTGTCTGTCTCAGCAGTTTAAGCTGTTCTGGTTTTTTATTCGGGTTACTCATCAAAGCCCTCCATGGTACATAAATAGTTTATATTTTAACTCACTCAGTTTCACACTTAATTATAGTCGTGTAACTCGCTCTCAGGACAATCGTCTTTAAAACACTCCTTCTCATTGTATTAAAATACGACCTGGACCACATAAGGCGGCACATGTATCCCAACGATAACTTCAGGACCTAAGGCTGATAACAAATAAAAGTTACCGCTGTGATCAATTCCATAAAATTTATTGTCTGGCCCTAAAGTGATAGAGTTTATCCAAGGTGGAACCTTGCAGGTAGAAAATCCGCAATTGGATGCAGCTAAAGTGGTGGATATACCTGTAGACAGAGACACTTCTTCTAAGCTCCCATCATCTCTAAGTCCGATAACACTGTTGGAATTGACTGGGTGTCGAATAATGGACCTCAAGTAGGGCGGAATAGTTACCTGAGACGAGGGTTGAAACAAAACACTACTAGAAGAAAGGGCCAAGAAGGAACTGAGGGAGTAATCTCCTAAATTTAAAACACTAATACTTGAATGAATCGGATGACTGACATCAGCCAGTAGAAGTCCTAATGCATTTAAGATTTGGCCTGTTGATGTGAGATAACCAGAAATTTTTGGTTGGCAAATTTCTGTTTGGCCCATCTGCGCCAAAATATTATTGTCTAAGGACGCAGGAGCTCCGACCTCCAATAGGACGGATTCATCGTCGCGAGTGAAACTCAAGCCATTGAGTTCTTTAAGCTTGTAGGTCTTTTTAAAGTTAGAGCCATAGTTAGACTCAAAATCAGTATTCCAACTTGGGCAAGTTGTAGTTCCGGCCGGAGCTAGATACATAAATACAGAAACGGATCTGTTCTCTCCCTTCGGAACCTCAAGTGAGATCGTGCCTCCCGAGGGAGTGAACCCGCCTAGAACGCCAGTTTGGGGCCCACAGGTTCTTGTGTTTGTTGAAATCCCGGGACCTGTAATTGACACCGCGAAACACTCCAAGGGGTCATTTGTATTTAAAGACTCGACAGCCGCCCTATTTGTGGCCTTAAGTAGTTTCAATTCAGGCGGAATTGTTAGTACGATTTTACTAATTTCCGATTCGGGCCGGGAACACCCGATAAAGCTAACTGCGCAAATAGAAAAAAGTAAAAAACACCCCGGCAATTTTTTAAGCCATGTCGAATTTGAAAAGTACATACCAATTAGTTTTTCCATACCAATTCTTATCGGAAATATTTCAAAAAACTAGACCTGGTGAATGTCCTATATTGATGCAATCACAAATGTTTTTTACATATTTCTGTCGGCCTGTATTATTTTAATATATTTGCGATCTCAGGCGCTGGTGACCATCTGACCAACTCTGGTTTCAAAGATCCAGATTATTGGGCAAGACCTTTCTTTATCTAATCACTGAAAGAAAATGGCTGTGAATCCAAATACTTGGCTTTATTAGGATGAAATCCAAATTCAGCTAGTATCACTTTTTTGAGGACTAGAATAAAGTCCCGCTAAAACCCCGTCCCATAAACCATACCAGAGGCTTTGCTTTTTATATTTCGCATTAAGTGCGTAGTTTCAACTGGTTAGCGATCTATAAAGTGCTACTTTATTATTACATGTATAAACGAAGTACCAGTTTATCAAATATTACGACTTCATTTTTTCTCTGGGGCCCACGCCAAGTAGGGAAGAGTTCGTTACTGCGCTTAAGTTTTCCGAATGCGATTTGGATCGATCTGCTTCAATCTGATAATTTTATTAAATACCGTTGAGATTTTGAATTTTCCTGATTTTATCCGCCTACTTTGGGATGGAGATTTCATACTTTAAATCATCGGCGGGACAACGGGCCTTTTTAAGATGCACATAACCAAGAAAAGCTACCCCTCATAATTGAACGTGTCCGTAGCTGTTTCAGAATAGTGTTCCACGCATTAAAAGCTATGTTCCACAGGTGTTCCACGGCGTTTTTAAGATGTTCTACGGTAAATTACTCAAGAAAAATGTAAACTAATTAGATTCTGTTGAAAAAGAGCCAAATTCAAGGCGCCAAGCTTCAGATCGAACGAGACGTGGTTCCCCTACGTTGAGTGAGAGATGAAGTGAAGGCAACGCAGAAGTTGGACTTTTTCAGCAGAATCTAACTAACGAATGTTTATGCTCACAGGCCCGATCTCCTTCAAATCGCCGGGCCGCACCAGTTTATGTGGATGTCTCATAGGGAGACGGAGTGCGTGGAACTGATTTGGCCTCGGATATTGGGTTACTTAGAATGGCAGTAATTTTGTCAGAGCTTTTTAAGGGCAAGTTCGCGGTATAAACCACATTGGTAGATTTTTGTGAAGTTTTTGGTCCCAAAGTGTGGCAATTATTTCCATTCAGAGTTTAGAAGGTTGATCTTCTAAATTTAGAAGATCAACCTTCTAAACATGGGAAAAGCCAAGAAAGCTCCGGTGATTTATCAGCGTTCCTTCGAGACTGTTTTAAAAAAACGTCTCAAAGAACCTGCTAACCACATTCAAACTATCATCGGACCCAGGCAAGTGGGTAAAACCACCGGCGTTCTAAATGTTTTGGAAAATCACTTTCTTCCAAGGGATTACAGCTATGTGCTTTGCGAAGAGTCTCTTCTCGATAAAGATTGGTTTTTTCAAACAATACAAAATGCCCAAATGCAAAAAAAGAGGATCATCATTTTTGATGAAATCCAGAAGCTCGAAAAGTGGTCGGAGCTGATTAAACTGGTTTGGGATAAACAAAAAAGAGACTCTCGTCGACTTCAGATTGTTTTGTTGGGCTCAAGCTTTCTTCAATTATCAATGGGTCTCAATGAGAGTTTAGCCGGGCGCTTTGAAATTATTCCGGTCCATCACTGGGCCTACGGAGAGTCGAACGCGGCTTTCGGATTGAGCTTTGAAGATTTTCTGAAGTATGGGAGCTACCCTGGGTCCTATGGTCTCAGGAGTGATGAACGAAGGTTTCGTCAGTACCTATTGGAATCAATTTTTGAGGCTGTTGTTGCCAAAGATATCCTTCGTTATGCGTCCATTAAAAAGCCCGCACTCTTTCGACAAACTTTTGCACTGGCGTCGCAGTACCCAGCTCAAGAGATTAGTTATAATAAACTTTTAGGCCAAATACAGGACGCCGGAAATGTGGATCAAATTAAACACTACCTTGATCTACTTTCCCAAGCCTTTCTCATTCGCATGATTTTTAAATGGTCGCCTTCG
>CAZYOE010000017.1:0-34098 GCA_964648725.1 uncultured Pseudobdellovibrionaceae bacterium
CAAGTTAAAACCGCGCAAATGTTGGGTATTAACAGAAATACTCTTAAGAAGAAAATCGACTCTTATAAAATTCGAGTTAAAAGACTCGGCTAATCATTTGATTTGAGTTGTGTAGTTTTGGCTATCAGGCTCACTTTTATTTTTCAAAGTCAGTGAGTCATGGTTTTTACAATCAGCTTTTAAAAGCCCGGTCGCTGACTGGGCTTTTTTTTATAGGGCTATTGAAGAGACCCTCCCAATAAGGTAAAATGAACGCAATGACGTTTGATCCAAAACTTCCACCTCAAAATATCGAAGCAGAGCAGTCAATTCTTGGCGGCCTCCTTTTAGACAAAGAAGCTTGGGATCAAGTTTCTGATGTAATTACTGCTGAAGATTTTTACCGTCCTGCCCATCAAAAATTATTTGAGGCCATTGCTTATTTGCATAGAAACAGCAAAGAAGTTGATATCATTACTGTGCCTGACTACTTGAAGTCTAAGGGTGAGTTTGATCAAATTGGTCCTGATTATATTATTCAATTAGTTCAAAATACGATCACGACGGCAAACATAGCCACCTATGCACAAATCGTTCGTGAAAGATCCCTACTGAGGCGTCTTATACAAACGTGTACTGGCATTGTTCAAAAGGCCTATGGTCAGGACTTTGAAAGCGTTGAGACTTTTATTGATACCGTTGAAGGTGAAATATATAAGATTAGTGAGAGCCGAGAATCTTCCGGCTTAACTGAAGCTGCTGATATTGTTTTTAAGAGTATGGAAAAGATTGAGCAGCTCTATCATCAACAGGCTGACTTGACTGGGATTTCCACTGGCTTCTCTCGCCTAGACCAAATGACCTCGGGTCTTCATCCTGGGGAACTAACGATCATAGCTGCTCGTCCTTCTATGGGAAAAACAGCCTTCAGTTTGAATATCGCCCAACATGCGGCCCTTCGCCAAAAAAAGGCCGTTGCTTATTTCTCAGTGGAAATGAGTAAGGAGTCGGTGATGATGAGGGTTCTCGCTTCTGAGGCTAAAATCAATTTAGGGGATATTCGTAATGGTAGAGTCCCTGACTCTGCTTGGCCTAAGTTGGTGGCTGCGGCCTCAATGATTAGTGAGGCCCCGCTTTTTATTGATGATACATCTGGTGTGAGCCCTGCGGAAATTCGTGCGCGTTGCCGCCGGATGAAAAAACAATCTGGTCTCGATTTAATCATGGTCGATTATTTGCAGATTATGGACTTAAAGCAGAAGGTCGAATCGCGTGAACGAGCCGTTTCTGAAATCTCTCGTTCTTTAAAAGCTATTGCTAAAGAACTTCAAGTGCCTGTGATTGCCCTTGCTCAGCTTAACCGATCCGTGGAAGGCCGAGCAGAAAAGAAGCCGATGCTATCCGATCTGAGAGAATCTGGATCTATTGAGCAAGATGCCGACGTTATAATGATGCTTTATCGTGAAGGCTATTACGATCGAGCCGATGAAGGCAAAGCAGATCATGCTGAAATTATAATAGGTAAACAAAGAAACGGACCTACAGGCTCTGTGGACCTCAAATGGGAGCCTAAATTTGGTCGCTTTGCTGATGCCGACGAAATGCCACATGCACCACCACCACCTCCACCCATTCCATTACAGCCCGGTGGAAGACCTAAGAATTTTGCGCCAGGAGCTGGGGCTTAGTTCATCTTTGAGGGAAAATAAAAAGCCAGACTCATTTGAATCTGGCTTTCCAAATACCTTTTAGTAAACTTATCAATTATGCTCTCTCGACGGTAACCTGGATTTCCCCGTGCAAACCTTCACCAAGCTTGATGGTCGCTTTGTGTTGACCCAAAATCTTGATTGGTTCTTCCAAGTGGATATCCCTACGATCAACTGAGAACCCAAGTTTTTCAAGTTCACGAGATATTTCAGTTGTAGTGATTGTTCCAAATAACTTGTCGCTATCGCCTGCTGCAGCTTTAAAAGTAACTGAAATACCTTTCATTTTAGCAAGTACAGCTTCACGTTCAGCATGAGCTTTTTTCTTTTGAATTTCAGCAACTCTCTTCAAATGTTCCCACTCGTTAACTCTTTTTTCGGTAGCTTCTTGAGCCAGCTTACGAGGGAATAAAAAGTTGCGGGCGTAACCATCAGCAACGCTTACCAGCTCGCCAACTTTTCCTAAATTTTTTACGTCTTGTTGTAAAATAACTTTCATAATGATCTCCTAAATTTCTAAGGATTTAGCCGCATACGGATAAATCTCTTTATAAACTCAACCCAAAAATCAATCACTCCAATTGCAGCCACTAAGAAAAATAACTGAACCAAAAATACAACATAGGTCATGAATCTAATAAAAAATCCAAATCTGAGAGCTGTAAAAAAGGATTCAATCACTGCAAGGCCCTGAAAGAAATAAAGGACAACCATTACGTTCACAATATTGGTTGCTATCAATGATATGTCTTTGTTTCCAATATCAATGAAGCTCAACAAAAATGAAAACATGGCTATCCAAATATAACTATCCGGAAGTTTGAAGCTTAGAAGGTTCAAACTCTCAATATTTTCAGTAGGAAATTTAAGAAGCCTTGAAATTGGCAGCTCTAAAATAAGAGCTAACGCCAAGCTCATTATCAACAATGCGACAAGTACAGAGGGCGCCTGACCAACTAAATATTCAGGATCCAATTTGACTGTCGAATTTACTTGTTGAGCTTGTTTCAAAACCAATTGAATTTGCTCATGAAGTCTAACTGAAAGGCTTGTACCTTTATAAACCAACCATTGCTGTGTGGCTGCCACAGTTGTCACCGAACTTACGGCTATTGCAATAATTCCAGCAACAAACATGCTCTTATACTTATTAAAAATTTCTGAAAACAAACCAACTAAAAGCGTGACGCTTACCAAACTAATCGCCACTGGCACAAAACCCGTAGCGGCCATTAGACCTGCGCCACAAATAAATGCGATCCAAAAAGTAAATCTCGAATAATTCCTATGAGCGACCCGAATTATCGGCGCCACAAGCAGAAACGGTAGTGCTGAACCTAAAATGCTCAGCAGAACCAATAGTCCGAGTCTCAGAACTTCTTTGAATCGATTCACTGATTACTTCCTTGATGGACCATCAGAAGACATTGCGGCTGCTGCAGCTCTCTTGGCTTGAATTTTTGCTTCGCGCTCTTTTTCTTTGTTAGCACTTTCTACGATCGCTTTTTTAAAAGTTTCCATGTATTTTGCGAGCGTCTCTTTATCATCTAATCGAGTATGCATATAACGAAGTACTTTATCGTTAATTCTCATTGTACGCTCAAGCTCCATGATAGCCGCTGGCCTCGCTTCAAATGTAGAATGAAAATAAACTGCTTTACGAGTTTTTCCAATTTGGTTAGCAAGAGTTCTCTTACCCCAAGTATCAAGAGAATAAATTGAACCACCAAATTGCTCGATGATTCCTTTGTTCTTCTTGAAAAGTTCTTTTTGCTCCTCAGCAGAAGCATCTGGGTGCATAAGAACGACAACTTCGTAATTACGCTTTTGATCCATTGTGCTCATAATAATCCTTTCGGTTAGCCAGCCCCTCCCATCACTAGGAGGAGCAAGGACGATTGTTCGTTTATTTAAGACCGCAATGTTTAACACGGCTTTGCCTCTAGAACAAGCTCGAAGATAGCAGACCATTGTCCTAGAAAACATTTATAATTTCTGCTAGTTAACTGTCTTTTAGCCAGATTTAAGCTCTGTCTTTGCTGATTTTTTATAAGCAAATTAAGATAACTCTATGTATACCTATCTTGAGCTCCTCAGCACCAAAGAAAAAGGACTAACCTATAGGGCTAGGCCCAGTTTACGGGTTGGCTCCTCTGGCGACTGTGATGTTCAAGTCAATGACCCTAAAATTCCGCCAATTCATTCCCAAGTTTTGCTGGATAACAAAAATCGAATGGTGCTTGTCTGCACTAATGCCGTTTATGAAATTATCATCAATGGCAGGGGGGTTAAAAAAGTGGTATTGCTGAATGGTATAACCATTCGAATTGGTAATTCTTTTTTTAAAGTAATAGCAACTGACAGGGAATTAATGGGGGCCTTAGATCCTCTCATGCCAAAACCGGAACCAGATAATGCTGCTAGAAATTGGTTCGAGGAAGATCGAGACGTCGCAACAACGATCAAATTTGCCCAACCGGAGTCTCCAAAAACAATCCTCGCCAAAGAACTCAAACAGTTAGTCTCAGAGTTTAAGAATCCGCCATTGACTCCAACTTTTCGATTGTTCAAATTTCCGATTTTGCTACGGCTCGAGACCGGCCCTCAGGCTGATGACGAATACATTCTATCATGGGGCCCTCGCAATTTTGGACCATTAGCCCTTGAATTTCCCGTCGAATTTCCCCCTTTCCCTGGAATATTGTTCACTCTTTCACCAAGTGACAGTGGAGAAATCATTTTTTCTACAAAACATCCTGATTTTGCCAGAGTTAGTGGCCACACTGACCCTACCTGTGTTATACGAGACGGCGATAAGATCGAAGCTGGTAACTCAACTATTCTTGTTGAATTTCTGAAGGACGTTGTTGGCCATGACCAAAATTGAAAAAAAGCTCGGCTACTTTGAAAGTTTTGACGGACATCAGGTTTATTTTGAATCAAGAGGCAAAGGAGAGCCAATAGTTTTTGTCTATGGAATCGCTTGCCTTATTAATCATTGGCATCATCAAATTGATTATTTTTCTAATTTTGGCCGCACTTTGGTTGTTGATCTACGTGGTCATCATAAAACCTCCAAACCTGAAACTTTGGAGGCCTTGAATATTGAGTGTCTTGGCAAGGATTTAAAAGCTCTTTTGGATCACTTCAAAATTCAAAAGGCTCATTTTGTCGGACATAGTTTTGGTGCACAGGTAGTGCTGAGTGCGTATAAATCTCATCCAGAGATTTATCGTACAATGACCTTCATTAACGGTTTTGCTTCTAATCCAATAAAAGAAATGTTCGGGTTAGGCGTTGTTGAGAAACTTTATTATTTCATTAAAGCAAAATACACAGAAAATCCGACCTTGTGGAAAAGTTTGTGGAAGCTGGGAGTAGAGAGTCCATTAACGGTCCCTTTCACATCAATGGCTGGAGGTTTTAACCTTAAACTGACAAGCCTTAAAGATGTCCAAGTCTATGCGAAGGGTGTTGCCAATATGGATTTGGAGGTGTTTCTTCATCTTTTTGAAGACCTGATGAACTTTGATGGGAACTCAGTTCTTCCATCAATTGATTGTCCAGTCTTGGTGATCAGCGGAGAAAACGATCGCGTCACTCCCACCAAATTTCAAAAAGAAATGGCGATGCATATTCCAAACTCTGAGTTTTTAATGGTTCCCTATGGATCGCATTGTACTCAGTTGGACTTTCCAGACTACGTGAACTTGCGCCTAGAAAAATTCTTTGAATCCCATTAATATGTCATGGTTCAGACGTCACCACATTTGCAAGCAATACTTGTGAAGTAGACAACAAAAATGCGATTTTATTTTTTCATCGTAATCTCCTTTGATTGAGTTGGAAAGGAGATCGCGACAAACATGCCACCGCCAGAAGGGGTTTATTACTTCCTCTTCGGCATTTGGTGAGTGTGACATGACTTACTTATTTTCGGTGCCCCAATTTTGGCTTAGCGATAAGCTGCCTTAGTAAGGTCAAATCCATACCGATTGATGTTTTCATCTGAAGTAAAGGTGACTTTTACATAATCGCCCGGAATAACTGGTGACCACAGGCTTCCCATATCCCCAGTGAGCTCTCCGACTTTTTTGCCGGCGCGATTGTAAAGAACAACTTTATCATAGCGTCCTTCAGTATCAAACTTTTCAAAGTAGAGGGCGATTTCTATGGCACCAGCAACTTCCACTTCCCATGACTGTTTAGCACTTCTATCATAAGGGTGCTGCGTGGAAATGTTCAAGGTCTGATAATTTCCCCAGTTATCTGGGTCATTGGCATCAGGTGGCGCTTGCTGATTCGTAAGTGCAAAGTAGGCATCAACAAGACCGTTTGAAGCAATCTTACCTTTAAGGCCGGAAAGCGGCTTAGAGGTTTTTACGAGACGATTTTTAACTTCTTCCGGAGTTAGGTTTGGTTCTTGAGAAAGCAAAAGAGCTACAACTCCTGTCACGTGAGGAGTTGCCATTGAAGTTCCTGACCAAGAATCATATCCACCAGGAATACTACTAAATACATTCACACCAGGTGCAGCAACATGAACAGATTGGCGTCCATAGCATGAGAAATAGGCCAAGCTTCCTCGGTTATCAACAGCTGCTACTGAAATAACGTTAGGAACAGCATAGCTTGCTGGATAGGAGGGAGTTTCATCATTATTTCCGGAGTGGTTGCCAGCGGCCGCAGTAAATACAATCCCTTTATCGCTGGCTTCTTGAATGGCACCCTTAAGAATTTCGGAATAGCCACCTCCACCCCAAGAGTTACTCATTACTTTTACACCCATCTTCGTCGCATACTTGATGGATTCGACGGCAGCATCAAGGCTTCCGCTTCCATCTTTGGAAAGAAACTTAACACCCATGATTTTCACATTCCACGCAACACCTACGATACCTTCATTATCATCACCTTTGGCGCCGATTGTACCTGAACAGTGACTTCCGTGACCATGATCATCCATTGGATCGCCATCACGATTAACAAAGTCATATCCATGAATGTCGTCAACAAATCCATTTCCATCGTCGTCAACACCAACTTTGCCGTTAAGTTCAGATTCGTTTGTCCAAGCATTAGCTTTTAAATCTTTATGATTGTAATCAAGACCAGTATCAATAACTGCTACAACTAGGTCTTGATTGCCGGTTTGAATATCCCACGCTTTGTCGGCGCCAATATCCACTCCTGCAACTCCCGCTGCTTTGCTCGAATCTTGTTGACCGGAATTGACTAGCCCCCAAAGCTTTCCAAGCTCAGGATCATTAGGAGTGCGGTTGATTCTATAAATATAGTTTGGTTCTGCATGAAGAACTGTATCATTCTCAAGCAAATTTGCGACAGTAACTTTTGTATTACCGTTATCCTTAATTTTCAAAACCACAATATCGGTATTTGGGACAAATCTTTTGATTTGGGCGTTCAGCAATTTTGCGAGTGATTTTGCCGCCAAAGTCTTTGTTTTAGAGCTTTTAAGTTGAACAACATATTCACCGGGAACTGCTTCTGGCACTGTTGCGAATGCATTGCTCGCTACTACTAATAAAAAAGATAAAAGTCTCCCCTTGAAACTTCCAATCATGACCCCTCCTTAGATTTAACCACTTCCATGTGTGGTATTTGTTAAGTGATCTTAACAGGAATTGCTCTAAAAGGATGCGGTCAGAAAGACCATTTTTTCAGAATAATATTTATGGGGATAGATAAGGATTGTTTATATAGGACCGGCCTTAAGATGAGGCCGGCCTATAAATAACTAATGTTTATTAGCCATCTCCGAGTTTTTCACCAGCTTCATGCTTATTCATTGCAGCAGAGATAAATTCTCGGTTTAAGCGAGCAATCGTAGTGAGATCAATGTCTTTAGGACAAGAAACAGAACAAGCGCCTGTGTTTGAACAAGCGCCAAATCCTTCTTTGTCCATCTGCGCGACCATATTAAGAACTCGTTCCTCACGCTCTATTTGACCTTGCGGCAAAAGTGCCAAATGAGACACCTTAGCACTAGTAAATAACATCGCAGACGCATTTTTACAGCTTGCCACACAAGCTCCACAACCAATACATGTAGCGGCCTCGAACGCCTCATCAGCATCTCGTTTGCGAATGGGAATATTATTTCCATCCTTCGGACTTCCAGTATTTACAGAAACATAACCGCCGGCTGATATGACTCGATCCAAAGCACTTCTATCAACCATTAAATCCTTAATGATTGGAAATGACTGTGCTCTCCATGGTTCAAGAACAATCCTGTCGCCATCGGTAAAATGGCGCATATGTAACTGACACACCGTGGTCGATTTTAGAGGGCCATGAGCCTCGCCATCAATCATAAATCCACAGCTACCACAAATTCCTTCCCGGCAATCGTGATCAAATGCGATTGGGTCCCCGCCATCAGCAATAATTTGCTCATTAACAGCATCGAGCATTTCCAAAAACGACGCGTCTGAAGAAACTCCTTTTGCCTGATAATCTACAAACTGTCCTTCAGCATTGGGGCCTTTTTGGCGCCAAACTTTCAAAATCAAATTAAGTGTCTTTGCTTGTGTTGAAGCCATGATTCACCCCAATTATTTATAACTTCTAGTTGCTAACTTCACATTTTCAAATTTTAGTTCTTCTTTATGTAAAGTCTGCTTTTTGTTTGTTCCTTGCCATTCCCATGCTGCCACATAACAGAAGTTTTCATCATCTCTCTGTGCTTCACCTTCAGAAGTTTGGCTTTCCTCTCTAAAATGGCCTCCACAAGACTCTTTGCGATGAAGGGCATCTTCACACATCAATTCGCCTTGCTCTAAGAAGTCGGCGACTCGACATGCCTTTTCCAACTCTGGATTTACATAATTTGCTTCTCCAGGAACTTTTACGTTATTCCAGAATTCCTCGCGTAGCTTTGGTATTGCCTCAAGGGCCTTTTTCAAGCCTGCTTCGTTACGACCCATACCGCAATATTCCCACGTAAGTCGGCCTAATTCTTTATGGAAGCTTTCAACAGTTCTGTTACCTTTAATAGACAGCAACTTGTTGATTTCTTGCTTAATACCATCTTGTGCGCTCTTAAAGGCATCGTGCCCTGCTGAAACTTTTTCTAGTTTTGTACCCGCTAAATAATTTCCAACGGTGTAAGGTAACACGAAATAACCGTCCGCCAAGCCTTGCATTAAGGCCGAAGCCCCGAGTCGGTTTGCTCCATGATCGGAGAAGTTTGCTTCGCCCGCCACAAACAGTCCAGGAATTGTACTCATCAAATGGTAATCAACCCACAAACCTCCCATTGTATAGTGAGGCGCGGGGTAAATCATCATTGGCGTTTTATAAGGGTTATCGCCAGTGATTTTGTCATACATCTGGAATAGGTTTCCATAACGAGCAGCAACAGCCTCTTCGCCTAAACGATTAACCGCATCGCGGAAATCCAAATAAACTGCAACTCCCGTTGGACCAACACCCCTACCTTCATCCACACGATATTTCGCCTGTCGTGAAGAAACATCCCTTGGCGCCAAGTTACCAAAGCTTGGGTAAACTCGCTCAAGATAATAATCACGATCTTCATCGGGAATTTCACTGGGTGGTCTCTTATCACCTTTATTTTTAGGAACCCAAACGCGACCATCATTTCGTAACGACTCTGACATGAGCGTTAATTTCGATTGGTTCTCTCCGTGAACAGGAATGCATGTTGGGTGAATTTGAGTATAACATGGATTTGCAAAGTAGGCTCCGCGTTTGTGGGCCCTCCACGCAGCAGTTACGGCACAAGCCATGGCGTTAGTTGATAAATAAAACACGTTTGCATATCCGCCCGTGGCCATCACGACTGCATCGGCAACATGAGTTTCAATTTCCCCTGTCAAAAGGTTGCGAACGATAATACCGCGCGCTTTGCCATCAATTACGACGAGATCAAGCATTTCTCGACGATATAAAAGTTCAACCTGTTTTGACTCAACTTGCCTCATCATTGCTGAATAGGCGCCAATAAGAAGTTGTTGCCCCGTTTGTCCTCTAGCATAGAAGGTACGACTGACTTGAGCTCCTCCGAAAGAGCGGTTAGCTAAAAGTCCTGAGTAATCGCGGGCAAAAGGAACACCCTGAGCAACACATTGATCAATAATATTCACGGATACCTGAGCTAATCGATAAACGTTTCCTTCGCGAGCTCTGAAGTCTCCACCCTTAACTGTATCATAGAAAAGACGATAAACTGAGTCGCCGTCATTTTGATAATTTTTGGCGGCGTTAATTCCACCCTGTGCAGCTACCGAGTGCGCTCTACGTGGACTTTCATGCACACAAAAAGCTTTTACATTATAACCCATTTCCCCCAAAGATGCCGCTGCACTGGAACCAGCTAAACCTGTTCCAACAACAATAACATTATATTTACGCCGGTTCGCAGGATTCACGAGCTTCATGTCAAACTTGTGTTTGTCCCATTTATCTTCAATTGATCCCGATGGTATTTTACTATCAAGTGTCGCCATACTGTATCTTCCTTAATTATTTAAAAAATAAACGTAAATGGGTTGAGCTATAAATCCGCCACCAACAACGAGCGCATAAACCATTCCTGCAAACTTTATTCTTCTATCGTGTGCTCGGCTGTTCAGACCAAAGGACTGAAACATTGAACTTACTCCGTGACTAAGGTGTGCTGTTAAAATCAACAAACATAATATATAACCAGCGACGTACATAGGATTAGAAAACACTTCGACGACTAAGCGGTGGATATCGCGAACAACAACTCCATTTAAAGTGGTTTCATAGTAAGTTCCGAATTTAAAGGTAATTAAATGATAAACCACAAAGAAAAGAATGATGGCACCATGAAAAATCATCGTTCTGGATGCCACCGAAACCTTTTTTTCACCTGAAGCTTGAACGTGGTACCTAGTCCCTTTGGCGCCTTTGTTTTTGATTGTTAAACGAACCCCCATAAACACGTGTGATAGCAATGACAAAATCAATGCTGCCTCAACTATATAGACTATTTTTCCACTTGTGAGTGTATGGCTATAGTCGTTGTAAGCCTCCGGCCCAACAAACAAAAGTAAATTCCCCAGCATGTGAGCCATAACAAAGCCCACCCAAATGAGCCCGCTAATGCCCATCAAGTATTTCATGCCGACTGTTGATGTAAAAAAACATACCCTTCTCGTCATGGATCCCTCTCTTAAGTTTCTAAAAGTCTTAACTCTTGGAAATTTCTTTGTCTATTCAGGTTTCTTGAAAGTGGTGTTTTGCGTCGAGTTAGGTCTGATTCGCCTTTGCTTGATGCCAAATTTCGTATGATAGTGCGACCTTCCATAGTGAGGTGATAAACATGAAAATTTTTGTATGTATCAAACAAGTTCCAGATACAGAAACAAAGATCAAAATTACTGCAGATTCAAAAGGAATCGATACTTCATCTGTCAAATGGATTGTGAATCCTTATGACGAGTATGCCATTGAAGAAGCGGTAAAGCTCAAGGAAGCCAATGCGGGCTCCACAGTCACTGTTTTTACTGTTGGCCCTAAAAAACGAGTTGGTGAAGTTCTTAGAACGGCTCTCGCAATGGGTGCCGATGAAGGGGTCATCATCGATGCTCCTGAAACTATTGATCCCTTAACAACTGCTAAAGCTATTGCCGCCGCCATTAAACAGGAAGGTGGTTGTGATTTAATTCTTACTGGTACTTCTGCTATTGATGATAACGCTTCCAGTGTTGGACCAATGCTTGCGCAACAGATGGGCATTTCCCATTCGGCCGTGGTAACGAAACTTACTTTGACTTCAGGTTCCGTCCTTGCTGAACGTGAAGTCGAAGGTGGTACTCGCGAAATTAGCCAAATTCAAATGCCCGCTCTAATCGCCGCAACCAAAGGTTTGAATTCTCCGAGATATGCAAGCCTTCCTGGTATTATGAAGGCTAAAAAAAAGGTTCTAAAAGAATTCGATTTAGCTGGTTTGGGTGTTGAAACTAAGTCCTTTACTGTTTTATCCCAATATCGATTACCGGCAGAAAAACCTGCTGCAAAACTTTTGAGTGGCGCCGTTGATCAGCAAGTTTCTGAACTTGTTCGACTTTTGCGTGATGAAGCTAAGGCTTTATAGGGAGAAATTATGTTTAAAGTTTTAATTTTTGCTGAATATCAAAGCGGTAAACTAAAAAGGAGCGCACTTGAGCTTCTCTCATTTTGCCAGCACACGTCTTTAGAGATTGTCACTATTCTAGCAGGGTCAGATTCTAGTTCCGTGGTTCCTGAGCTCGGCCAGTGGGGAGTAAAGACTGTCTATCAAATGACTGACTCTATTTTCGATAAATATAATCCTGAACTCTTCGAAAAGGCATTTGCTGACACTATCAAATCCATTTCTCCATGCCTCGTTTTAGCCTCTTGCTCGGCATTGGGAAAAGATTTATTCCCTCGGGTCGCTGCTAATTTGGGTTATGCATGTGCCAGTGATTGCACGGGCCTTGAGTTTGTTGACGGAAAAGCAAAGGCCGCTAAACCTTTGTACTCGGGTAAGTGCTTAGCCGATGTCGAGTTTACTGCGACACCAGTTATTCTTATGCGTCCTAATCAACTTCCTGTCTTGGTGTGTCCAAATAAAGGTGTTTCTCCTGTAGTAACAGCTGTATCTGCACAGGCCATTGATTTAAAAACCTTAATTAAAGAAATCGTTAAAGGTGCTTCACAGAAGCTCGATTTAACTGAAGCCAATATCATTGTAGCAGGTGGAAGAGGACTAAAGGGGCCCGAGAACTTCAAACTTCTTGATGAACTGGCTGATGTTTTGGGTGCTACCGTCGGAGCCTCTCGTGCTGTTGTTGATGCTGGATGGGTTCCCCATGAAAAGCAGGTGGGTCAAACAGGGGAAACGGTCGCTCCGACTCTTTATATAGCTGCTGGGATTTCTGGCGCTATTCAGCATTTAGCTGGAATGAGTGGAAGTAAGGTGATTGTTGCTATCAACAATGATCCAAATGCACCAATTTTTCAGAAAGCAACCTATGGAATTGTTGGTGACCTCTTTGAAGTCCTTCCGAAGTTAACCGAAGAATTTAAAAAGGTTCTTCCTCATTAAATGATGTGGGTCTGTGGTTCATACGCAGATCCACATTATGGACTTTCGTGAAAAATTTTTTACGAACAAATATTTTACCTCATTTGACTCTACTGATTTTCAGACTCCTTTGGTGGAGCTGGAGAATTACTCTTATTGAACCAGCCGAAATGCAATCGTTCCTAAAAGAGAAAAGGCCCTTAATTTTAGCACATTGGCATGGTGATGAAATTGCGTTACTTCACCTTGTTAGGCGTTATCGACTAGCCACAATCACATCTACTTCAAAAGACGGCGAACTAATGACTCGGGTCATTTCCAAGCTCGGTGGGGTTTCGAGTCGCGGCTCCTCCACACGCGGCGGGGTCTCTGCACTCAAAGGCATACTTCGCCTTCTTAAAACAGGAGAGCATAATTGCAGTATCGCTGTCGACGGACCTAAGGGCCCCATTTATAAAGTTAAGCCAGGCATATTTGAAATTTCTCGATTGGTTGGGGCACCCATTTATTGGGTCGGAGTTAGTGCGGATCGCTTTTATAAGTTCGAAAAAGCTTGGAATAAAGCGATCCTTCCTAAGCCTTTTGCTCGAGTTTATATCGAATGGCATGGCCCTATGTCTCCAGTCACCAAAAATGACGACCCTAAATCGGAGGGACTGGCATCGCGTCTTGAACAGAATCTCAATGCTGCAAAACATCAGGCCACTAAACAATTTGAGATTGGTTAAGCACTCCCCCAATAATAAATTGGACAATGTCTAATGCTGCATGTTAGCGTTTTAAGAAGAGAAGTTCTACCGGATAGTTATACCACTCGCAATTATCTCGTAAACCGAACCGGCGAGGACGAAGCGCGAGGGCGTACGGAATCTGAGCGAGTGGTATTAGATAACATAAGGATGATGCAAAATGAAATTCATTTCGCCTTTAAAACATTTTCTGTTTGCTCTAACAGTAACTGCCTCACTCACTGCCTTAGGAGGCGATGCTAATTTGGAGGTTTTGGCTACTATTGGATCAAAGTCATTGACCGTTGGGGAATTTAATAAAAAATTTAACGAGGTTCGCTCGCAGACTTTAAATCCCCCTACAAAGGAAGAGTTTCTTGAAGATTTAGTCCGTTACTATGTCGGACTTCAAGAAGCTGAAAAAAAGGGGCTTAGAAATGATCCAATTATTAAAGAGAAAATGGAACAAGAGTTGTATAAAGGCCTGCTAGAAAAAACTCTTGGACCCGATGTAGCCAATATTAAAGTTACTGATGAGCAAATGAAGGCTTGGTATAAAAATAATCCTGAGATTCGAACAAGTCACATTCTATTTGAGTTTAAACCAGGTTCTAAACCTGAGGAGATTGCAGCGGCCAAGAAGCGAGCTCAAGAAATTTATGATACCGAAGTTAAGAACAGCAAACGTCCCTTTGAAGAGTTAGTGCGTCTTTTTTCCGATGATCCACTTAGCAAACAAACCGGAGGAGACATTGGTTGGCAAAATCGCCTCACTTTCGTTCCTAATTACTATGATACGGTTTTGAGAATGAAAATTGGAGAGATAAAAGGCCTTATCGAAACACCCTTTGGATTCCACATAGTTAAATTGACTGGAAAGCACTCCTTTGAAAACGCAAACAAAAGGCAAATTCGCACGGCTGTTTTCGACGAACAAAGACGGCAAAAATTTAATAAATTTTTCGAAACTTTGAAAAGAGACTATTCCATCAAGGTTAATTCAAAATTACTCAAATGACCTCTAATTCGTTCTCCCAGCGGTTCATTTTAATTGCAGGTTTATTAATACTAAAGTCTTGTACGTGGCGTGAAGCTGCCGTTCAGCAGCAAATTGTAGTTAAAGTTGACTCACAAGAGCTTAATTCTAAACAGTTCGCCGATGAATTGGCGCATCGCCTTTCTAAATATGATGCTCTTACGGCCAAAGATCCTAAGAATGTTCGCCGGGTAAAAGATTCGATCGTTAATGATTTTATTATGTCCTCAATCTTGCGCGTATGGGCCCAACGGCAGAATATTCAGATAAGCAAGGAAGTGATTGAGGCCGAAACTAAAATGATTCGAGGCGGGTTTCCGGATGATTTTAGTTTTCGCGAAGAACTTTCTAGACAAGGTCTCTCTGTAAATCAGTGGCAACAATCTGTTGAATCTCGCTTGTTGGAAAAGGCAGCATTTGAATCTATTCAAAAGAAAGTTCCAGATCCTAGTGAAGAGGACATAAAAAAAGACTACGAAACTAATAAACAGAAATACAAGCAGCAAGAGAAGATCTACCTTCAACAAATTGTCCTCTCTGAAAATTCGGATGCGGATCAAATTCAAACTGCATTAAAACAGAAGAAGTCCTTTGAATCTCTTGCTAAACAATTCAGCGTTACCCCCGAAGGCAAAAAAGGGGGTGTTGTAGGGTGGGTCGAAAAGGGGATGCTAGAGGTTTTTGACAAAGCTTTTTTACTACCGATTGGCAAACCAAGTGAAACCATTCAAAGTCCTTATGGCTTCCATATCATGATCGTGTTAAAAAAAGCACCGGCTGGGATTGCTCCATTAACTACAGTTCATGACGCAATTAAGCGAGAATTGAAGGCAAAGAAGGATCAGGCGTACTTTTCTTCTTGGCTTGATCAACAGATAAGGAGTTTGCATGTTTTTAAAGACCAACAATTTATCGATAAAATGGTGGTTGAAACTCGCAAAGAGTAATTTGGCTGTTTCACTGATAATCTTATTCATTTTCCCACTGGGTTTGTCGGCGGTCGAGTTGATAGAGAAAACTTTAGCCATCGTCAACAATGAGCCTATTTTGCTATCCGATCTGCACCAACTGGTACAGCGACTTTCCAAATCAGGAATGGTTGACGACCTCCTCCTCTTTGACGCATCGACTGAGTCCATTAAGAAAGACAAGGCTGCTCAGCTACAATTCTTAATCAACGAAAAGATCATTGATTCCGAAGTCAAGCGGCACAACCTAGCCGTTACTATGGATCGAGTGGACATTGAAATCCGTGAGATTGCGAAACGAAATAATATGAGTAAAGAAGAACTCATCAAAACAATCCAATCTCAGGGCATAAATATTGCTGATTATCAGGCATTTATGAAACAGAGAATTGAAAGGCAGTCAGTTGTTGAACAAGAAGTGACTTCAAAAATTCGACTGAGTGATGAAGATGTTTTAGCTTTTTATACGAGTGACTCCAAAAAAACTGTCAATAAAATCAATGAATATACTCTTTCTCATATTTTCTTTTCGCCAGAAAAAGGGGGTCCACAGCAAGCCCTGGCTAGAGCTCAAGAGATTCTCTCTGAGATTAGGGCTGGTAAATCTTTTGATTCTTTGCTTCTAAAAATCACAGAGGAATCTAATCCCTCTGCCAATGGTTTTTTGGGTACCTTTAAGTCCGGTGAGTTTTCACCGGATATGGAAAAGGCTGTGCGAGACTTAAACATTGGTGAGATTTCCGATATCGTAAGATCGCGTACTGGCTTTCATATTATAAAACTTACGGGTAAAAAGTTGATTGCAGATCCTGAATTTGAAAAAAACAAAGATAAATTTCGGGGTTTGCTATTTGAAAAGGTTTTTAAACGTCAGTTTAAAGCTTGGATTGATATGAAAAGAGAAGACGCCACGATTAAAATCAACTAGTGGATAAAGTTGAGTTCAAATGAAACGTAACATTATTGGAATTGCCACAGGGGATATAAATAGTATTGGTTTGGAGGTATCAATGAAGGCCCTCCACTCACTCCGCAGTTCTAAATCTAGATTTATAATTTTCAGGGGTCCCAACCCAAAGAAGGTTTGTTGGCGGCCTCTGCCCAAAGAAAAAACTGCCGTAGTTTACGATATTGATTCTGCCTTAACGGAAGCCCATTTAACGAAGTCCAAATATCGTTTTATTGAAATGGAATCAAATGACAGTCCTGCAGACTGGGTCTCGATTTCTGCAAAACTTTGCCTTTCCCAAGAAATCAGCGGCATGGTTACTGGGCCTGTTTCAAAAAAAACATTTTTAGACGCTGGTTTAGATAGTATTGGTCACACTCCATTGTTAAAAAAAATCTGCGGTTCAAAAGAAGCTTATATGGGTTTTTTTGGAAGATATTTTAATGTTATTTTACTTTCTGGTCATATTCCGATCTCCAAGATCGAGACCCATCTCACGAAAAGCACTTTAGATTTTGCTTTTAAAAAAATTGGCCATTGGAGAAAATCACTCCCCATTGAATTTGCCAAAAAGCCGCTTGGTGTCATAGGGCTCAACCCTCATAATGGGGAGAATGGTCTGATTGGTCAGTTTGAACAAAATGTTTTAAACGAGATAATTTCATCAAATGAATTCCTAAGAGGACCCCTCGTTCCCGATGCAGCTTTTTCAAAAGAAAATTGGGGGAAATACTCTTTTTTTCTGGCACTTTACCATGATCAAGGCCTAATCCCATTTAAATTGATCCATGGCCATGCTGGTGGAGCACATGTTACAGTCGGGATTCCCATTGTGCGTACCAGCGTTGACCATGGCACTGCTGTTGATCTGGTTGGCAAGGGAATCGCTCGGTTTGAATCGATGAGGGATGCGATTAAATGGTGCGAAATTTTAGTTAATAAAAGGAGGTGATTTATGGCTTACGATTCGGTGATTTTTCGAGAGTATGATATCCGCGGTATTTATGGACAAGAGTTCGATCTTCAATTTGCCTATGAGCTTGGGCGGACATATGCCACTTATCATCATCACCTCACTGGCTTGGATCACTCAGAGGTAGCCGTTGGTTACGATGCAAGGTTATCTAGTCCTGATATTTTTAAAAGCATCTCTCGAGGTCTAAATGAAGGCGGTTTAAGCGTTCTAAACTTGGGTTTAGTAACAACTCCAATGAACTATTTTGCTAACTTTTCTTTGGACATTACCGGAACAATAATGATTACCGGCAGCCATAATCCGCCAAATTATAATGGCTTTAAGATCTGCTTACAGAAAAGCACCTTATTCGGTGCAGAGATTCAGAAATTAAAGCACATTTATGAAAGTAAAAGTTGGTATTCCGGCCCTGAAGGTAAAACCTCAGCTTTCGACATCTTTCCGATTTATATTGATCGCTATCAAGATGAATTCCATAAGCTAAACCCAATTAAAGTTGTTTTGGATTGCGGGAGTGGCGCGGCCGGTGTAATCGCCCGAAAGCTTTTTAATAGCGTCGGTATCAATCCTACAATTTTGTGTGAAGACCCAGATGGACGTTTTCCAATTCATCATCCAGATCCAACGGTAGAAAAAAACCTTGTCATGCTCAAGGACGCTGTTCTTAAGGAAAAAGCAGCGGTTGGAATTGGTTTTGACGGTGATGCTGATCGTATCGGGCTCGTCGATGAAACTGGTCGGATGGTTTATGGTGATGAATTGATGGTGCTTATTTCTCGTGATATTTTAAGCCATAAAAAGGGCGCCAAAATCGTCGGAGATGTGAAATGTTCTGATCGCCTTTATGCCGATATCAAAGCCCTTGGTGGCGAACCCATAATGTGGAAAACAGGACATAGCCTGATCAAGGATAAAATCAAACAAGAAAAAGCTCCTTTCGGTGGAGAAATGAGTGGCCATGTGTTTTTTGCGGATCGCAATTATGGGTACGATGATGCGGTTTATGCGGCTTTGCGCGTGGTTGAAATTTTAAGTAAAACTGGCAAAACCATCTCTCAATTATTGGAAGGATTACCTCATGCTTATAACACCCCAGAACTCCGTATCGATACAACCGAAGAAAAAAAACAGTTAATCGTTGAAAAATTAAAAGAGAAATTTTCTCAGCCTTCTGATGATTATAAAGTAAATTTATTAGATGGAATCCGCATTTCTTTTAAGGATGGGTGGGCGCTGGCCAGAGCTTCAAATACTCAACCAGTGCTTGTACTTCGCTTTGAGGCTAATACAGAACAAAGGCTTAAAGAAATCCAAGCCCTGATCGAAGGCATAACTTGTCAATATCTAGATTCCGCTGAAAAGGGCTAAGTTCTTCATTGTCGTTACTTAAATTAGTACGGCCCTTCTGAACACATCCACTTGAATAGGGTCATGAACGAAGCTTTGGGATCTGGTAACAGACGGTAACTGTGATTTTAGAATTACACTATTAAATCGAATCATTCTAAAAATAAAAAAGGAGACTTTTTGGGTCTCCCTCTTTAATTCAATCAAATTCTAATTTAATCAGATTTTGTTGTTAATGAAAAGTGCAATCAAGAAAGCCAAGATAACAAGTGCTTCGATAAGCGCAAGTGCAACGATCATCGGAGTAAAGATCTTGTCTTGAGCGGCTGGATTACGTGCAATACCTTCCAAAGCAGCAGCAGCAGTTTTTGACTGAGCTTGGGCTCCACCAAAAGCGGCAATACCAATTGCCAAACCAGCGCCTATAGCCAACATACCTGCGTTGTTACCACCAGCAGTTGTAGTAGCTGCTTCTTGTGCAAATGCAGGAAGTGCAGAAATCAAAGTTAATAAAGCAATTGCCATTTTTTCGAATGTATTTCTCATGAGGTTATTCTCCTTTTTTTAGTTCTAATTTTAAAAAATTAATGTTCGTGTGCAGTGGCCATCGAGATGTACACCATCGATAGTAGCGTAAATACAAAAGCCTGAATGAAGCACACAAAAATGCCTAATAAATAAAATGGAATTGGCACTACCACAGGAACCAAATCAAGAAACACACCCAAAACGGTGTGATCACCGAGCATAACGTTTGCTAAACGCATTGATAAGCTGAAGGGACGGATAAAGTTTGATACCAATTCAATTGGAAGCATAATGACAGCAAGAGGAAGAAATGGGCCTAAGAAGTGCTTTAGATAGTGCAGGCCATTTTCTTTCAACCCGTAATAGTTATAAGCAACAAAAGAGAAAATACCCATTGCAAATGTCAGATTGATATTCTCAGTCGCAGGTACAACTCCGGGCAAAACTCCCATTAAGTTATTGATTAAGATAAAAGTAAAAAGTGCTGTAAAAAAGGGCACAAATTTGCGACCATGGTGGCCGATAATCATATCGGTGAGGCCGACTATAAATTCTGTAAGTATTTCGAATATTCCTCGTACCGAGAACTTGGCTGTTGGAATAACGGCTTCATCGCCCTTACCGAGAGAACTTCGGCCAACCAAGGCGGCAGTCATAAGACCCACAGATACCACACCAACGGTTGCGACGTGCGCCAACTCGTGACCGACACCAGGAACTAAATTTGCCCAAGTAAATGACATTTTAACCTTTTTCGTATTAGTCAGCGTTTTAATAGCCACTGTGACCAAAAAGTTTTGGCTTCTAAAACAGCAAATTTCTCAAAACGGCCTCTTTCATACAATGACCACAATCTTAAGGGCAATAAATTTCTGAGGGTCAAATCATAAGTTTTTACTTTTTATTAATGTGTACCCTTAAAAAACTGCCTACTGTTTGTTCAATCTTTTAATTAGAAATATAATGTGGGCGAACCACCCACCCAATCCAACAAAAGAAAATATAATTGTAAATAGTCCTTTCATTTGAAAAGTTGAATCTAACCACTGACCTAACCAGATAGCGGCCATCACAACTCCAACCGCTTCAAAACCTACGCCAACAAAAACCATCCACTTATTTTTCATTTTTTAATTCTCTTCCGCGGGGAATTTATATAACGCTCTCGAATCTTTTTCATTCGAAGCTCGATATACTCTTTTGGCTCATAAAATTCTCGTAATGATTCAAGGACCCTTAGGGCCTCTTTATGGACACCGAGTTCTTCATAACAAAGAGCTAAATTAATTCCGACATTCTCTTTTTTCGAACGTTCTGGAAATTGGGAAATTAATTGTTCTAAAGCCTTCGACGCTTCCGGATATTTTTTGAGTGCTAAATGTATATTGGCCTGTAGTAATAAAATATCAAACGCTTGATCTCTGGAAACTTCCTGGTCTAATAACAGTTCGCTCGCTTCACTCCAGGATTGACTAAACTGCCCCAAATAATAGTAGGTCCTTGCTAATGCAATTCGGACTCGCGTTTGTTCTGTTTTGGGAAGGTCACTCGAAAGAAGTTTATTGTATTCAATAAGTGCTTTGTCATACCAGGCTAAGTTATCAAAATAAATTTGTGCGATTTGACTTTGAGATTTCCATCTCTCAGCGGGATCATTAGAATAAAGAATTAAATATCTTAATGCACTAATTGTTCGGTCGTAGTTTTTAAGATCATAAAGTAGAATTTTGGCACTTTCTCGAGCGGCTCTTAAAGATGGTCCACTGCCGGGTTTTCTTTTCATGACCTTTTCGAATTCAGCCACAGCTTCTCGCAGTTCACCTTTTGCTTGTAGTTTTAAACCTCTGTTTAGATCGATTTCTTGAGGCGTATCACAACCAACACCGCCGATAAAAAGCAGATACGTTAATATGACTACGCCTCGAAGATTCAAAGTTTGCCTTTCGTTGCTGACCGAACTTTAATGAAGGTTCTCTTCTCCAGGGGTTCCTTCGCCGGTTGGGCCTTCTTCAATCGGTCCCGTGGTATCAAGTAATGTAGCTACCCCTGTTACAAGCTCCTCTTTATTGATGTTGATGAGCTTCACCCCTTGGGTGTTTCGACCAAGCACAGAAATCTCACCGCAGCGGGTTCTGATAACTTGCCCTTTGTCGGTTGTGATAATTACTTCATGCTTGTCACTCACAAGTTTGGTGGTCACGACATTTCCAACCTTATCTGTTGTTTTCTGGGTAATAATTCCAACACCTCCACGGCTCTGACTACGATACTCATTAACCTGGGTTCTTTTTCCAAAGCCGAGATCTGTAACCATCAATAAAGTATCGGTAGTATCTTTTCTTACGACTTCCATACTAACAACGACATCACCTTTACTAAGTGTGATACCTCTTACTCCGCGAGCAGAACGACCCATGGGCCGAACATCACCTTCATCAAAGCGAATCGACATACCATCTTTTGTCGCAACAAAAATATCACTCTGGCCATCGCTGACTTTAGCTTCGATAACGTTATCCTCTAGATCAGTTGTCAATGCAATGATCCCAGCTTGTCGGGGATTTGAGAAGGCTTCGAGCGGCGTCTTTTTAATCACGCCATTTTGTGTGATCATAACCACAAATTTCGATTCACTAAATTCTTCAACAGGAAGAACCGCTTTCACTTTTTCGTTCGGACTTAAATTTAATACGTTAGCAATCGATTTGCCTTTCGAAGTACGATTACCTAGAGGTAGACGATGCACCTTCACCCAGTATAACTTACCCTTGTCGGTAAAGACCAATAATGTCGTTTTGGTGCTCGCCATGAAAATATCGACTACGAAGTCTTCTTCACGGGTTTCAATGCCCTTAAGACCCTTTCCACCGCGCTTCTGCAATCGATACTCATCAGGAGACATGCGCTTGATATAGCCGGTGTTCGTATAAGTTACGATCATGCTTTCTTGAGCGATTAAATCTTCATCTTCGATATCATCTACGCTACCTTCGATTTTAGTGCGTCGTTCGTCGCCAAATTTCTCCTTAATTTCCTCAAGCTCTTTGACAATAATTTTGTAAATTTCTTTAACGTCGGAAAGAACTATATTAAGCCGCTTGATGAGTTCCATAAGTTCTTTGAGTTCTAATTCGATCTTCTCCCTTTCCAGGCCAGTCAACCGTTGTAAACGCATTTCTAAAATGGCTTGGGCCTGACGATCGCTAAATCCAAAGGTCGATATCAACGCTTCTTTGGCTGTATTTGTCTCTTTGGAAGCACGAATCACCGCGATCACTGCATCAATTTTATCGAGAGCCATAGTCAAACCCTCTAAAATATGGGCTCGATCTTTAGCTTTACCTAAGTCAAAAATGCAACGCTTTGTCACGACTTCGCGACGATGATCAATGAATGCCTGCAACATTCCCTTAAGATCAAATAATACCGGCTGATTGTTAGCATCAAGTGCTAACATCATAATACCATAGCTCACCTGCATTTGGGTGAACTTATAAAGTCTATTGAGCACAACGCTGCCGTTTTCATTACGCTTTAGCGTGATTACTATACGCATACCTTCGCGGGAAGATTCGTCGCGAATATCCGCAATACCTTCAATTTTCTTTTCATTAACAAGATCAGCAATACTCTCGATCAACTTAGCTTTATTTACCTGATAAGGAATTTCAGTAATAATTATTTCTTCGCGATCCTTTACTTGCACAATCTCTGCGACAGCTTTTAGAGTAATGATCCCCTTACCTTTTTTATAGGCTTGTAGTATTCCTTCGCGCCCTGCAATTACACCCGAGGTTGGAAAATCCGGACCCGGAATCATTTTAATCAAATCATCAATTGAAAGTTCTGGATTTTTAATAAGCTCAACACAGCCATCAATAACTTCAGTCAAATTGTGTGGCGGGATGTTAGTTGCCATGCCAACGGCAATACCCGCACTTCCATTCACCAATAAATTTGGAAATTTGGCCGGTAGGACCAATGGAATTTGAAGTGAGTCATCATAATTCGGACCAAAGGGGACTGTTTGCTTTTCAATGTCCGTTAATAACTCTTCAGCCAGGGATGTCATTCGCACTTCGGTATAACGTTGGGCCGCAGGGCTGTCGCCGTCGATGGAACCAAAGTTTCCTTGTCCATCAATTAAAGGGTAGCGCAATGAAAAATCTTGCGCCATTCGTACCATAGTATCATACACCGCTACGTCACCATGAGGATGATATTTACCGATCACGTCCCCGACAACGCGAGCTGATTTTTTATAAGGTTTATCGTGCGTGTTATTGAGATCATATTGGGCAAAAAGAATTCTTCGATGAACAGGTTTCAATCCATCTCGTACATCAGGAAGCGCACGACCAACAATAACACTCATGGAATACTGGAGGTAGGCCTCCCGCATTTCTTTGTTAATATCGACTACTGTTATACCATTATTTGATTCATTTGTTTCTTGCATACTTTTTCCATTATTTCCTAAACATCAAGTTCACGAACAAAAAGAGCGTTATCATTGATAAATTTACGTCGTGGCTCTACTTGTTCACCCATAAGAATACTGAAAATCTCGTCGGCAGCGACGGCATCTTCAATGGACACCTTTAGAAGGCTACGATTTTTAGGATTCAAGGTTGTCTCCCAAAGTTGCTCTGGGTTCATTTCTCCTAATCCCTTGTATCGTTGGATGTAGTATCCTTTTTTGGATCCTTCTAAGACCGCGTGACAAAAACTTTGGTAGTCATTGAACATTTGAGGTTCTTGGTTGCCAACCTTACATTGAATAGGAAGTGGTATTTTCGTATAGATAGCATCCCATATTCTATTTAACTCTTTCCATTCGGGTGAGCTAGCAAACTCCTGATTAATAATAGTTTCGTAGTTCTCCCCAAAGCGTGAAGCATAAATCAATATTTCTATACCCGTTTCGCGAGTTTCCACCTTCATTTTACAATCAGAAAAGTCCCAATCTTTAGTTGATTGCATTTTTTCTAAAAGATTTTTTCCCAGTACTTGAGCTTTATCTTCACTGCTAAGGGACACCTCGATATCGGATTTAGATTCAAGTAAGGTTGTGATAATTTCTTTGGTGTATTTGCGCTCGATAGTTTCAAGGACGTGATCAAACTTTTTAGAGTTTAATATTGTTTCGCGTAACACCTCTTTTGTTGTTGGCGAACTCAATACCGTTACGCCATCTAATCCTGAAGAAAGTAAAAACTCTGTGAGAGCGTGATCATCTTTCAAATAGGTCTCTTGTTGGCCCTTTTTTGCTCGGTATAATGGTGGTTGAGCGATATAAATATACCCGCGCTCAACGATTTCCCGCATCTGTCGATAGAAGAAAGTCAAAAGCAACGTTCTAATATGCGATCCATCGACGTCCGCATCGGTCATGATAATAATTTTGTGATATCGGATTTTATCAGGATTGATGTTTTCCCGTCCGATACCAGTACCAAGTGCCGCGATCATCATCTTGATCTCGTCGTTTGATAACATCTTATCAAAGCGTGCTTTTTCAACGTTTAAGATTTTACCTTTTAAAGGAAGAACCGCTTGCGTCTTGCGATCTCTTGCTTGTTTTGCTGATCCACCTGCGGAGTCCCCCTCCACCAAGTATAGTTCACAAAGTGCCGGATCACGTTCTTGGCAGTCTGCCATTTTTCCAGGAAGAGCTCCCGAATCAAGTGCTGTTTTTCTTCGAGTCAGATCACGCGCTTTTCTTGCAGCTTCTCTTGCCCGAGCAGCTTCCACACACTTTGAAATTATAAGTTTAACTGTTCCTGGATTGCGATCAAACCAATCAGCCAGTTTTTCGTTAACAAGTGATTCAACAATCCCTTTGACTTCGTTGTTTCCAAGTTTTGTTTTTGTTTGTCCTTCAAACTGAGGTTCTCTGACTTTTACAGATACGACTGCTGCCAGACCTTCGCGAATATCTTCACCTTCAAGGTTTGACTTTAAGTCCTTTAAGAGATTTTTTTCTGTCGCATAAGCATTTGTGGTTCTTGTAAGTGCTCCTCTAAAACCAATTAAATGCGATCCACCTTCGATGGTATTGATATTGTTACAGTAGGAATAAATTGATTCTGTATAAGAATCATTCCACTGCATGGCAATTTCCGTTTCAACATTATCTTTTTCACCTTTGAAGTAAATCACCTCGTTGTGAGCGGCTTTTTTGGATTCATTCAAGTAGGTAACAAATTCTGCTAAACCGTTTGAATACTGAAAATCCAATTTTTTACCAGTACGTTCATCTCGCAACGAAATATGAAGTCCTGCATTTAAAAATGCTAGTTCGCGAAAACGGTTCGCTAAGATGTTAAAATCATAAGTGAGAGTAGGGTCTTTAAAAATATCTCTATCTGGAAGAAAATTAACTTTAGTTCCGGTTGTAGTTGCAGTGCCGATTTTTTGCAGTTCTCCTTCTGGGATTCCGCAACGAAAGTTTTGTTTCCAAATTGCTCCATCTCTTTTAACTTCGACTGAACACCGAATAGAAAGTGCATTCACTACTGAGGCACCAACTCCGTGAAGACCGCCCGAAACTTTATATGAGGAACCATCAAACTTACCACCAGCGTGCAATACGGTATAAACGACTTCGAGAGCTGATTTACCTGTCCTGTGTTTATCAACAGGAATTCCTCGTCCGTCATCTTCTACAGTGATAGAATCATCACCATGTATAATAACTCCGATTTGTTTACAGAAACCTGCTAAGGACTCATCCACCGAGTTATCTACGATTTCATAAACTAAATGGTGATAACCTTTGATTGAAGTATCACCGATATACATGCCTGGACGCTTTCTTACGGCTTCAAGGCCCTCTAGTACTTGTATCGAGTCTGCACTATAGCTTTTCTCTTCAACAACAGACGTATTATGTTCAGACACCTTAACTCCCCTGAGTCGGGCCCTTGCCCGACTCCCAAACAATTACAGAAATGAAAACTTCCCACTATCCACCGAAATGTATCTTTGTGTCTGGTTCGTTAACTCGCGACAAAGATATTGGTCAGTGGTTGTTATAAAAATCTGTCCTTCCGTCACATTCAATAGTTTCACGAGATTGGCCCTCGTTTGCCCGTCCAATTCTGATAAGACATCATCAAGGAACAAGACGGGTACTATACCATAGACCCTCCTATGATACATCAGCTGAGCCAATTTAAAAGATAATATAAGGGCTCTTTGCTGCCCTTGCGAACAAAAAGTTCGCGAGTCCTTGTTATTTATTAAAAAATTAATATCGTGTTTTTGTGGTCCAACCAAACTGTGACCTACAGCCATTTCTGCGAACTTTAACTCGGAGAGTCTATTTTTAAGAACCTGATGAATTTGTGGTTTAGAGTAATGCGTCGCATTTTTCTCCGAAATCAGGTACTCCACAGAGATTTCCACAGGGTTAGGATAAAGATCCTTCGCGACTTTTACAAAGTCGTTCATAATGTGGATAATTCCGCGGATTCTGTGGAAAGTAACTTCGGTAGCCAGTTCTAAGAATTTGCCTTCGTAGGAATCTAGTAGCTGAATGGATTGATCTCTAGCCATAGTTTGTTCTGAGCAAGCTCTTAAAATTTTATTCTTAGATTTTAGTATTCTTGTATATTCCTCAAAGCGATTTTGATAATTAAGATCAGGACAAGAATATAAAAATTGGTCAATGAGATCCCGCCGTTCCGAACTTCCCTCTTTTACAACTGCTAAGCTTTCCGGACTGAATAGAACAATAGGAAATCGAGCTGCTAATTTATGAGAACTTATCTTTTTTCCGTTTAACCAATGGTACTTGCGGCTATTTTCAATGGTAAAGCGTAATTCATTGGTGTCGGTTCCCACTAAATCCAATGAGACAGACGTTTGATTTTCCCCGAGTTTAGTTAACTCGGTGTTGCCGCCAAAACGAAAGGTGTCTCCCGATAAACTGAGACAAATTCCCTCTATGAAATTCGTCTTACCCTGTCCGTTATTTCCAACCAAAATGTTTAATCCTGGTTGGAGGCTAACTTGAGCATTAACGATATTTCTGAAGTTGTAAAATCGAATCGTCTTAATCCACATTTTTAGTTTAGAATCTCATCGGCATAACAACACATGTATAATTTGTATCTCCATGCGGTCGAACAATGAGCGGGGAATTTGTATCGCGAAGTTGTAAATCCACAAGCTCCGTATTTGATGCTCCTAAAATCTCCATCAGATAACGTGCATTGAGGTTAACTTTAAAGCCAGGGCCTTCATAAGCAACCTCGATCTCATCTGATGCTTCACCTAAATCAGTATTATTGGAAGTAATTATCATCTTAGAAGTAATCACATCAATGACCACGCTCTTAGATTTTTGAGGAGCATGAAAAGAGACTCTTTTTATCGATGTGAAAAAAGGCTCTCGAGGTAAAATAATATTGTGGTTGATCGTTTGTGGAATAAGTTGTTGATAATTGGGATAACGTCCTTCAATTAAGCGAATAAGCAAAACAGTGTCTCCATGTATAACCACCAATTGTGCACCTTCAACCGCAAGTTCCACGGAGTTATCCACAGTCTCCAAAATTTTACTCAGTTCATGAACCCCTTTTCTTGGGATAATAACACCAAAAAGCTTTGAGGGATCTTCAGTAACTGTAGCACCTTCTACAATCTTTGAAATAACGGCAAGCCTGTGACCATCAGTTGCGGCCATTCTCAAATTGAATTGGCCATCTGTGCAAAAACGTTCTAAGTAAACACCATTAAGATGATAGCGTGTGTCGTCATTAGAAACACTGAAAATTACTTTTGCTATCATTTCCCTGAGTGATTGAGCTGGTATCTTGGTGAACTCACAGCTGCCTATAACTGGAAACACGGGGTATTCATTGGGATCGCTACCATGTAACTTTGAGCTATACCGCTTCTGTTGAATTTGAATCCATGAATTATCTAAAGCAGTTAACTTAATTGGAAGGTCATTCAGCTCTTTTACAATTTCAAAGATGTGTTTGGCATGGACTGTAACTCTACCACTTTTTAAAACCTTAGCGGGAGCTTTGGTGGCCAAGCTAATTTCTAAATCAGTAGCATAGACCTTTAAAGTATCATCCTCTGCTTCAAAAAGTAGATTTACGAGGTTAGGCATATTGGCTCTTTTTTCAGCTACTGTTTGTGCTAAGGAAATCATTTTGAGAAGTTCGGTTTTTTCAATTTCGACCTGCATTTAAAACCCCTTATATATTTCTTCTATATATATTTAAATATCTAGTAGTAGTAGTAGGAACGTGGATTCCGTTGATTCTCATTTAAACTTCTAAAAACACTCACTTTTACCCGTGGATAACTTTGGGTATTATTTGCCTCTTTAGAAACAGAAATTGTGGGTAAGTCTTATCCACAATTTCACACACAGAGTTTTCCACAAGGTTATACAATATCCCCAATCACAGCCCGTTGATATTGTGGATTCTGGTTGTTAACTCATCGATATCTCTCTTTAAATCTGGATCTGATGCCTGTAGACTCTTTACCCGCTCACGTGCGTTAATCACCGTGGTATGATCTTTGTTGCCAAAAGAACGGCCAATATCCGTCAATGACTTTCCAAGGTGTTTTTCGATTAAAAACATGCAAACTTGTCGAGGAATAACTATCGATTTGACCCGGCTTGGTCCTTTAAGATCCTGGGGCCTTACTTTATAATAGTCAGAAACAATTCTCTGAATATCTTCGATGGTAGCGGTGTTTTCATATTCTTGGATAGCGAGAACTTTACGGGCCAATTCCATGTCGATTTGGAGTCCTTGAAGATCAGCAAACATCTTTAAACGGTTTAGGTTACCTTCGAGTTCTCGAATACTTGTCTTTGAAATACGAGCAATATAGTGGATTACTTCTTCTGTTAGCTTTACACCCATACGCTCAGATTTATAACGTAATATTGCCATACGTGTTTCGAGATCAGGAATTTGTATGTTTGCAATTAAACCCCACTCAAGTCTCGATCGAATACGATCTTCGAGCCCATGGATCTCTCGAGGGATTCGATCGCTGGCTACAATGACTTGTTTACGCTTCTCGAATAGCTCATTCAATGTGTGGAAGAATTCCTCTTGTACAGATTCACCTCTGCGAAGGCCCTGAATATCATCTACCAAAAGAACATCGAGACCTTCGCGATATTTTTGGCGAAATTTATCCATTTGACCATGTCGCAATGAGGAGACGCATTCATTAATATAACGATCAACAGAGACATAAACGACTTTCATATGAGGAAATTTTTCCTTGATATGATTTCCAGCTGCAATGAGTAAGTGCGTCTTACCCATACCGACGGGACCGCAAATAAAAAGTGGATTATAACTGCTGCCAGGATTTTGAGCGATGTTATAAGTCGCAGCATGAGCAAATTCGTTATTTTTGCCAACCACAAAAGTTTGAAAAGTATAGTCGGGATTTAGAATATCCTCGCTTTTTGGCTTTGCTTGTTGGCTCTGATTGCGCATACGAGCACTGTGGTCCATAGGTGCGGACGTATTATCTGCATGATTTGAAGGTTCTTGCAATAGACTCTGAGAGTCCAATAAAAAGTCTTGCGACATAGAATCTTGAATAACTAGCTGAATATTAAAAGGTTTTTTAAAAATATTAGCTATTTCAGAAACAATGCCTTCGAGGTTATTTGAGATCCAATAGTGATGCATTTTAGATGGAACGCCCAGATAAAGCATCATAACACCCTGAATCTCTTCAGTTTTTAAAAGTTGTACGGGGCCGAGCCAGGTCTGAAAGAGTTTATTCTTGTCATTCCGGGTAGTTAAGTTGGATTTTACTTGAGACCATAGGTCCATTAAAGGATCCACTTATCCCCCTTTTTTAAAATATGAAAATTTCTGAAAAACTGTGGAAAAGTCCTAGTATCAGAGGCAGAAAATGTTTTCAACTGTTGACCTAGCCGCTTCGTTATGATTTTATTGGCCCTCATTTTTGAAACAATGACTAATGTCGTAATAATCTTATAGACTGGGAGTTTTATTATGAAACGTACATATCAGCCAAAAAATAGACGTCGCAAAAATACTCATGGATTTCGTGCAAGAATGGCTACGAAAAACGGTCAGCAAGTTTTGTCTCGCCGAAGAGCTAAAGGTAGAAAGAGACTTGTGATCGCTGTCGGTGGAAAATAAATTATATATCATTAAAAGAGATCGGGTAAACTTTCAGGATTTGAGAGAACACGGTTACAGAATTCAACCTAATTCTTGGTTGGTCGTCTATTGGGACACCAACCAACTGAGCAAGAGCAGAATTCTTTGGAATCTAAGTCGTAAGATCGGAAACGCAGTGGTGCGCAATCGACTTAAGAGATGGTGTCGAGAGTATATTCGAATTCAGTTAAAAGATGTTTTAGCTAAACAGGGTCTTGATTTGAATGTGGCCTTTAGGCCATGCTCAAAAGATTTCTATAAGGATCTTCAACGTGCAGAGATCGATAAAGAACTTTGTCGAGTTGAGAAAAAAATTAGGGAACGGCTTGCAAAGGTTCCTTAGATTTTTCTCTATGTTATTGATGGGTGCCTATAGAACCATTGGTTCTCCTCATCTTGGCGGTTGTTGTAGATTTTCACCGAGTTGCTCAGAGTTCGCATTAGTTTGTTTTCATCGATTCAATTTTCTAACAGCTATAAAATTGACTTTAAAACGACTCATAAGTTGTCGGCCAGGCGGTGGGTTTGGCTACGACCCAGTCCCTGAGAGAGGGGAATTAAATGGATCAAAATAATAATAACAATTTTATGGAACCCAGAACTTTATGGGCAATCCTTTTGGTCGGAGTTGTTTGGTTTGGATGGCAGCAATACATCAATAAAAAATATAGTAATCAGAATGCTGTTGTTAAGCATGAGACTACGGCACCAACGGTAGCGACGGGTGTTCCAGCCGCCGTATTGGTTCCAGGTTCGGTTTCCAATATAGAAGAAAAAATGGCTGGAACTCCTGAGCAGCAAATTTCTTTTTCAAATAAAAATTTAGAAACGCAGATTTCTTCGAAAGGAATGGCTCTTAAGAAAGTTATTCTTCACAGCTTCAAAGATAAAGAAGGACAGCCTATTCGATTTTCTGGTGGGGCTGGAGGCTTGTTTTCAACTTCGATTGCTGGAAAGGCTGTCGATTTTCAGATCGCTCAAGAGGGCCAAGATACCTTTGTTGGTATTGCAAATGTAAATGGCATTAAGGTTCAGAAAAAAATGACTTTTTCTGAAGGGTATAAGGTTAATATCGAGACTACGATTGATTCAGCGAGTGGAAACCTGCCTGTAGTCAATGTATCGGTTGAAGACGACTTAAAAAAAGTTGAAAAGGGGAGTATCTTTGCACCGGTCACCGAATCTCAGGATGTTTTCGTAATAAATCCTGAGGAAGAAAAAGATTTTGATTTAGCCCGCGAAAAAGAAGGTATCAGTTCCACAATAACTCAGGCATTGTTAGCGAGTATTAATGGTCATTATTTCAGTGCCGCCTATTTAGATAAATCGGAAATCATGCCCAACTTTTCAATTGAACAGAGCCCCAACGCTCCATTTTTGAAAGGAAATCTTTCCTATACGACAAGTCCTGATAAAAAAACTTTTACTATTAAAAGCATTGGTTATATTGGTCCTAAAGACATAGCAGTTTTAGAAGAAATTGATCCACTTTTACTGAAAGTGGTTAAGTTTGGTTTTTTCTCAGCCATTGCAAAACCTCTTTTGATAATCATGAAATGGCTCAACAGCCTTGTTAATAACTGGGGTTGGTCGATTATATTGCTAACTCTGTTAGTTCGAATGATTGTTATGCCACTTCATATAATGTCTTTCAGATCAATGAAGGCGATGCAAAAGGTTCAGCCTTTAATTCAAAATTTAAGAGAAAAGTATAAAGATGATCCTATGACTCTAAATAGAGAGATGATGGCACTTATGAAGAAGCATAAGGTGAATCCAATGGGTGGTTGTTTACCGATGCTATTGCAGATTCCAGTGTTTTTTGCTCTATATAGAGTGTTCAGTGAAAGCATCGAACTTTATCAGGCTCCATTTATTTTTTGGATTCATGATTTGAGTTTGAAAGATCCATTTTATGTTCTTCCAATTTTGATGGCTGCAGTGATGTACTTGCAGCAAAAGATGACCCCATCAACGATGGATCCGGCTCAAGCGAAAGTTATGCAGTTTATGCCGCTGATTTTCAGTTTTATGATGATTTCATTACCAAGTGCCCTTACGCTTTATATGTTCGTGAGCACCTTTTTTGGAATTTTACAGCAGTATTTATTTTTGAAAGACAAGCAGGCAGTAGTCGCAGCTAAATAGCCTATTTAGGAGGAAAAATGGCAGGATTTTTCAGTAAACTTTTTGGTGGCAGTAAAAAGAAAAATGGTCCCGCAGAAGCTGAAAACTTAATTAACGAAACCGTACAAGGTATTATTGATAGAGCTGATTTTAAATTAAAGTTTAGCCTTACTCATACTGAAGAAAATGATGAAGCGGTTGTTATTGTTAACTTTGAAGGCCCTGATGAAACTTTGTTAAAAGATCGCGAAGGACAGTTAATTGATGCTTTTCAGTTGTTAATCAAACGAGTTTTGCAGCATCATTTGCCAGAAGATCGTACGAATATCGTTGTAGATTGCAATGGTTTCCGAGAAGAATCTAATCAAGCTTTGGTAGATTTAGCGGAGAAGCTTAAAGGGATTGCCCTTGAAAAAGGTAAATCTGTATATTTCAGAGCGTTGCCACCCAAGGATCGAAAAGTTATCCATCAGTACTTGGCAAATGACCAACGTGTAAAAAGCCGTTCAATTGGTGATGGTCTCTATAAAAAAATTAAGATCTACCCAGTAAAGGGACAACGTCCTGAAGCTGAAGATGAATCTCCAGCTGAGTAATTATGTTTGGTGGAGATAGAGATTTAGATACTATTTGTGCTATCTCCACGCCCCCAGGGGTTGGGGGAATTCATGTCATTCGTATTTCAGGAAGCCAAGCTTTTAAAATAGTTAGGCAAACAGCTCCTTTTTTACCTGAGAAAGCAGAATCCCATCGAGTTTATTTTGGAACTTTAGTTTGGAATCTAGATCTATCTGATTTGATCGATGAGGTGTTGGTCACTTTTTTTAGACAGGGAAACTCCTTTACGGGTGAAGAAACTGTCGAGATTTCTTGTCACGGTAGCCCATTTATTGCCGGACGAATAATTAAGGCGTTTTTGTTTGCGGGAGCACGACTGGCCGACAGGGGTGAGTTTACGTATCGTGCCTTTTTGAATGGTAAGCTCGATTTGGTTCAAGCAGAAAGTGTGCTTTCATTGATTGAAGCCGAGTCTCAAAAGGCTTCTGAAATAGCATTAAAGCAGCTAAAAGGTGGTCTTTCTGTTCAATTGCGTGAAGTCGAAGCGGCGATTGTGGCTTTGTTAGCACGGCTCGAAATTTCCATTGATTTTACAGCAGAAGATATTGAGATTATTAATCCTATTGAAATTCAAGACCGAATTAGAGGAATTAATGAACCAATTAGTAAATTGCTGAAGAGCTTTAGATTAGGAAATAAGATTCAAAGTGGCTTTGAAGTTGTTTTGGTCGGCGAGCCCAACGTAGGAAAATCCAGTCTTTTAAATAGAGTTCTCGAAGAGGACCGCGCGATTGTAACTGATATTCCTGGGACAACTCGTGACCTTATTCAGGAGCAAATCTTGGTTAAGGGAGTTAAAGTTACTTTAATTGATAGTGCCGGCATCAGAGAAACCGCCGATGTTGTGGAAAAAATTGGTGTAGATCGCACTCGGGG
>CAZYOE010000017.1:34108-45362 GCA_964648725.1 uncultured Pseudobdellovibrionaceae bacterium
AGTGCTGGCTATCTTTGATTGTAAGAATCCTCGAATTCCGCATCTTATTGGGGAATTGCCAGTTGATTTTAATAAGGTAGTTTTTATTGGCAATAAGGTTGATTTGGTTAGTCACGATGAACAGGCGATGCTTTCGACTGAGTTACAAAAGTTGTTACTGAAATTGAACAAATTTCAAGACGAAGGGGTTGTTGCAGCATTTGTAAGAGAAAGCTGTATTTTTGTTTCAACTTTATCAGCTGAAACTCAAGGGCTCTTAGTCCAGGTTATTGAAAGTCATCTAGATACCGGGAGTTTTGGTGATGATGCAGTTCTTTCGCAAGCTAGGCATTTTGAGAATTTACAGAGGGCTTCGGAGTGTTTGACGAGGGCGAGCGAATTGGCTGAAGAAAAAGCGAGCCCGGAGTTTTTGGCACTTGAAGTGAAAGAAGGACTTATTCGCATTCAGGAAGTTTTGGGCGAAAGATTTGATGATCAGATTTTGGATCGTGTGTTCAGCGAATTTTGTATAGGTAAATAAAACTTGCTCAGTATATTCCATCTGTTCTTTTGAGTAAGAAATTTAAATAGGTGTTGTTTATGAATCAATTTGATGTAGTTGTTGTCGGTGCAGGACACGCGGGAATTGAGGCCTGTTTAGCTTCGGCGCGCCTTGGACTTAAAACTCTCATGGTTACAACAAATATTAAGAGAATCGGATATATGAGTTGCAACCCTTCAATAGGAGGTTTAGCTAAGGGCCATATGGTTCGTGAGATTGATGCTCTTGGTGGACAAATGGGAGTTGCTGCAGATGCCTCATGCATTCAGTTTAAAAGGTTAAATAGTCGAAAGGGACCTGCGGTACGAGGTTCTAGGACTCAAAATGATAAGCACCTGTATTCCCATTTAGTAAGTCAGGCTCTTTTTATTCAGAAAAATTTGTCGATTATTGAAGGGGAAGTGAAGAGCCTAATTCTTGAAAAAGGTGTCTGTTCGGGGGTACGACTTGGTGATGGAGCAACTATTTTTTCTAAGGCAGTAGTTTTGACTACCGGAACCTTTATGAATGGTGTCATGCACTTTGGGTTGAAACAAATCAAAGGTGGTCGAATCGGTGATTCAGCATCTTTAGGTTTGTCCGATCAGTTGTTAGAGTATGGTTTTTCAGTTAAACGCTTAAAAACGGGAACTCCGGCTCGTTTATTGAGAGATAGTATTGATTGGTCGAAAACTATTCCTCAGTGGGGCGATAAAAAATTATACCCCTTTAGTTTTAGGTCTCCACGGGATTATCAGTTACCACAGGTAGCATGTTACTTGAGTCGAACTTGCGAGAAAACTCACGATATAATCAGAAGTAATCTCCATCTTTCCCCTATGTTTTGTGGGGTCATTGAAGGAACTGGACCTCGGTATTGTCCTAGTATCGAAGATAAAATAACTCGGTTTACAGAACGTGATAGTCATCAGACATTTTTGGAACCAGAGGGGCTTTCAACAGATCTTATTTATTTGCAGGGGATATCAACCAGTTTACCAGAACATGTTCAAGATGAGTTTTTACGTACAATACCTGGATTGGAAAATGTTAAGGTCGCTAGGTATGGTTATGCTGTTGAATATGATTATATTGAGCCAACCCAAATTCACCATCGTTTGGAAACAAGAACAGTAAAAAATTTGTTTTTAGCGGGTCAAATTAATGGAACGAGTGGATACGAGGAGGCTGCCGCGCAGGGGTTAGTGGCGGGCATTAATGCTGCACACAGTGTTCTGGGAAAAGATGAGGTTGTATTTGGACGAGCGGAAGCTTATTTGGGCGTGCTAATCGATGATTTGGTTACAAAGGGAACGAAAGAACCGTACCGTATGTTTACGTCTCGGGCTGAACATCGGTTAGTCTTGAGAGAAGATAACACTTTAGATCGTTTAGCTGATACAAGTCGAAAGATTGGTTTGATTTCTGAGAGCCAACTTGAGCTTATTTCGAGAAACTCTGAAAGGCGTAAAGAGTTACTGGCAAAACTAAAAGAAACCAAGGTTTATCCAGATGCTGAAACTCAGAAGAAGTTGGTAGAAATTGGGACCCCAGTTTTGACTAAGTCTCTAAGTTTTGAAGAGTTACTGCGTCGTAATGAAGTAACCTGTTTAGATCTTCAGGAGCTTGGGATGGAAGTGGATAGTGATCCAGAAGTGAATGAAAGTGTTGAGATTGAGATCAAGTATTCTGGCTATGTCAGGCGACAGATGGAAATTATTGAACAAACTCGACGATTGGAGACTCTTAATCTATCGGAATCTATAGATTATTCTATAATTAAGGGTCTCTCAAATGAAGAAATTGAGAAGTTATCGCGGATTAAACCTCGTACTTTAGGCCAAGCTCAACGCATTAGTGGCGTAAATCCCTCGGCAATTCAGGCAATCATGATATACTTAAAAGGTCGCCAGAGAAAACTGAGGGAGATCGAACTTGGAGTTTTTCAATAAAAGAAATCAGCCGCCGGAGAATAAGCCTAAAGAGTTTTGGAGAATCAAGGAATGGTTTCCTGAAATACCCGAAGAGACAGAGCAGAAGCTTAAGCTCTTTAACTCTGAGTTAGTTAAGTTCAACAGCGCATTGAGTTTAGTCTCGGAAAAGACCCTACCACTTGCTGACGTGATTCATTTTTCTGATTGTATTTTAGGTTGTCGTGAAATTGTGAAAGACACTCAACCTTCGTCGATATTGGACATTGGGTCAGGCAATGGCTTCCCGTCCTTAGTCATGGCAGTTTTATTTTCAAACGTTAAAGTCGTTGTTGTTGAAAGAGATACCCGAAAGATTGAATTCTTAAAGCATGTAGCTCATCAGATGAAGTTAGTTAATTTTGAGTGCCAAGTAAATGCAATTGAAAACATTCCCCAAGGGTCGATTGATTTGGTTATGATGAGAGGGTTTGTTCCAATTTCAAAAGCTATTTTAGCCCTTCGTAAGCAGGTGAAGAAGGGTGGGTCTTTGTATATGTTTAAAAGCGAGGAGTGGGCGACTGAGGTAGCCAATATTCCGAGCCAACTCTGCTCTTTTTGGACTCCCAGTTTGGTCGGGGAATATAGACTTCCAATTGGTGAGGTTAAATTTGCAGTTGTAAAGTTAAAAAAGATCGCTGAGTGATGTTCCACGTGGAACAATAGTCGCAGAGGTATCCTTTACTATTTTCGCTGCAAGAGAAACTTACCTTTTCTATTACAATACTGTAAAAGGGAAATGTGTCTTGATAATCACAAGACACAGCATAAATGAGCCATTTGGACCGCAATTTCTTAAGTTATAAAGTAACCGATTAGTGAAGAAGGTGATTTAGGTAAGTATGTTCGTTTGATAGCCGTCTGAGTTTAATCAGTCATTCCGGCTCAGAAATCACGTTACGTACTTATAATTGCTAGTGATACAAATCGTTATTTTACGCGTGATGCTTAAGTAAAGACTCTTATCGTAATTGTTTTCGAATGGCAGTGCGCAATTTTATTTTTTCGCGATGTAATTCATTGCGTGAGGCTAAGAACAATCTTTGTATTCATCGAAATCTACTATTTTTATTTAGATTTTTCTATTGTTTCCTATGTCCGAACGCAAAGGAAGGGCCTTTTGTTGGTGAAATACGGGAGTTTAATTGGGGATAACAAAGCTCTTAAGTTGACCGTTGTTAGATTCGTCTAGAAAAGTGGAAAACTCAAAGTGCCAAGTTTCAGAACGAAAAAAAAGGGGGGGGGCCTAATTAAATAAAAGATGAAGAGAAGGCAACGCAGAAGTAGGCTTTTTTAAGTTGGTTCTAGATGGGTCTATTCTTCCTCTGATGCTTGTTCGTGCTCTTCTGAATTTTCTGGGGTATAACTTTTAACATTAGTGCTAGAAGCGGGAAGCCTTTGTTTTAGACGTTGAATCGATTTTTTGAAGTTTTCAGTTTCCAAAGTGTTATCCCACTCCTCACCTTTGTTAAATGCAGCAAGATACTTGGTTCGCACTAACTCTTCTCTACTTAATAGCTTGATCTTCCAATATTTTAACTTTTGTTCTAGTTTTCTCACTTCTTGAGTTGCGAAGTCTACTTTTGCGCGGATCATTTTGATATCAGCAGATTGAATATCAGTCTCTGGAAGCTTACTCTTAAAATCATTCAGCTGATTCCTTTTCTGATTCAATTGTGCTTCCACGCCAGCAAGTTCTTGTTTAATGCTCTGGTAAATATAATCTGATTGCTGGGGATCTGGCAGTGGTTGCTTACATCCCAGGAATATTAAAAGTGTGGTAATGATAAAAACAATGCTTAAATTCATACTATGTTCCACGTGGAACATCGGCACATAAGGACAAAACCTTGAGTCTAGAGAATACTACTTGCCACAAGTAAAAAAATTGCGGACTTTTGAAGAAATGGAGTTTTTATGGCGAGAACAATTTGTATTGCTAATCAAAAAGGTGGCGTAGGCAAAACTACTACTTCGGTAAATCTGGCGGCATCGCTCGCACATATCGGACGAAAGGTTTTATTAATTGATCTTGATCCGCAAGGTAATGCTTCAAGCGGTCTAGGTTTAAAAAGATCAGACTTTCAAGATTTAAACGCATATCATGTTTTAATCGGTGAAAAAACTATCAGTGAAGCAACTTATGCGACTCGAGTGGAAAATCTGAGTGTTGTTCCTGCGACCCCTGATCTAGTTGGCGCCGAAATTGAGCTGGTTGATACTCAACATCGGGAATTTAAATTAAAGCAAGAAATCCAAACTATAGCTTCCAACTATGACTATGTAGTCCTTGATTGTCCTCCGTCTTTAGGTCTTTTGACAGTAAATGCTCTCACGGCGGCAGATAGTTTTCTTGTTCCATTGCAGTGTGAATACTATGCCTTAGAAGGATTGAGCCAACTCTTAAATACTGCAGGTATTATCAAAAAAAACCTCAATCCAAATCTACATATAGAAGGTATTGTTCTTACGATGTTTGATACACGAAATAACCTTAGCCACCAGGTTGTTGCCGAGATCAAGAATCATTTTGGGGAAAAAGTTTTTGGTTCCATAATTCCAAGAAATGTACGCCTAAGTGAAGCGCCATCACATGGCTTAAATATTTTAGAATACGATTATAAATCTATTGGTGCTGTAAAATATCTTGAGTTGGCAAAAGAACTTGACGAAAGAGTTTATCCTGCAGCCGCCAAAGCTAATCAAAAGAAGCAAGCTAAAGTTGATAAACAGTCAGAATCACGAGCGAATATAAAAACAGAGGAAGCGACAAATGGCTGACAAAACAACGGAACAAAAAAAAGGACGTCTAGGCAGAGGATTAGGATCTTTGCTGGGTGGAGCCCCTTCTTCAGCTTCGGCGGCCATCAGTGAACAGGCACAAGCTGCTGTTGATAAACAACAGTCAAAGGTCGGAACTCAAAATGAAGTAGAACAACCAAAAAGCCCACCCTCGGAATTGAAACAATCGGCCTTCCAGCCACCAGCAAGTATTCCTCCAGAAGCGAGAATATGGAAAATAGCGGTTGAAAAGTTGCATCCTAATGAGTTTCAGCCACGGCAAAAGTTCAACAAAGACACACTCAAAGAGCTTGCAAACTCCATAAAAGACAAAGGAATTTTGCAACCAATTGTAGCTCGTCGCCACGCCAGTGGAGCCCTTGAAATAATCTCAGGAGAAAGGCGTTGGAGAGCCGCCCAAATGGCTGGCCTTCAGGAAGTTCCGGTAATAATCAGAACTGTTAATGACCAAGATTCATTAGAATTAGCTATCATCGAAAATATTCAGAGAGAGGATTTAAACCCAATCGATGAAGCTGAGGCCTATCAGAGATTGGCCCAGGAGTTTAAACTGACGCAGCAACAGATCGCAGAGAAGGTCGGAAAAGAGCGTGCAACGATCGCTAACTCTCTTAGACTTTTGTTGCTATCTGACCCAGTAAGGGACATGCTTGTTAATCACGAGATTTCAGTTGGGCATTGCAAGGTATTGTTAGGAATTGAAAATCCTAAAACCCAAGCTGAATTGGCGAGAAAAAGTTTAAAGGACCAGTTGAGTGTTCGTGCCCTAGAGAAACTGGTAACTAAAACTCTAAAAGGTGTTCCCTTGGAAGACGAGGAAACTGGAGACCCAAAAAAAGTGCTCAAGGCAAAACTCATTGCAAGTCTTGTTGAAGAACTACAGAAACTTATGGGAACAAAAGTTGCGATTGATTATGCAGAGGGCAAAGGAAGGCTCAGCCTTTCCTTTTATTCTGATGAAGAGTTTAATGAAATCACCGAGAAACTGAAGCAGGCATGGAAGATATAATTACCAACAAAACTGCAGGAAATGTAACTGCGATATTAGACCAAGGGGCAACCTTCGAAGGAAAACTTACCTTTGAAGGGACTGTTCAAATTGGCGGCACATTTCGCGGAGAAATTTTCACAAAAGATACTTTAGTTATCAATTCAGGGTCAAAAGTGATCGCTGAAATTGAAGCTGAGACTATTATAATAAGTGGCTATGTCGAGGGAAACCTTTTTGCCAGAAAAAAAGTCATTATGAATCCGCCAGCTATATTTAAAGGCACTGTAACAACACCAAGTTTAAAGATCGAGGAGGGGGTTGTTTTCGAAGGTGCTTCTCATATGCCAAAATCATAGTCCCTCAAAAGTCTGTCTCATAATTATTCTTGACCATAAAACCTTTGGGATGCTACTCCCAGACAGCATCAAAAAACCTTAGGGATTCAGTAATGGCCATACTTAATCAGCTCGGCATTAATCATACGACATTTTATTGTTTTTTAATCTTTATTGTTACGTTTTTCTTTCTTAAAGAAATTCTATTTAGACCATACTATTTAGCGTTTGAAGAAAGAGAAAAAAGAACAAAGGGCGGCGAAACCAATGCCAAAGAGCTTCAGACAAAGACAGCGGAAATCAAGCAGCAATTTGAAGAAGAAGCTCGCGACTTAAACGCTGAAATCAAATCAATATTTGATGAGTCTCGAGGTATCGCAGTTAAAGAATCTGAAAAAGTTGTCTTAGAAGCTCGTAAATCTGCAGAGCAAGTTGTTGAAGAAACTAGAGGTCGAGTTGCAAAAGAACTTAAAAAGGCAAAAGACCAGTTAAGTCTCGAGATTCCTGGCGTAGCTTTGACTATTACCAAAAAAATGTTGGATTAGGTGTCCCGATGAAGGTTATTTTCGGATCATTATTTGGAATATTATTTACAAGCTTTGCGACGGCATCCTCAGAAGGTGGCAGCCATGGTGCTGAACATGAAGGCGTCCCCGTGGTGGTTCTATATCAGGCTATCAACGTAACTATTATTTTTGGACTTGGCTTTTATTTTGGAAGACAAAAGATTGTCGACTTCTTCTTACAGAAGCGTAACCACTTCTTGCAAGCTCAAGAAAAGGCTCAAAGCGTGCTACGTCTTGCAGAGCAAGAACATTCGGAAGTAAAAACTAGACTCGATAAGCTCAAGGTTACCAGGGAAGAATCTATTTCTAAAGCAAAGGCTGACGCTAATGAACTTCGTAATCAAATAGTTAATGATGCCAAGTCCTTGGCAAAAAAACTTCAACAAGAGGCCCTGCTTTCTGCAAAAATTGAAGTCGAGAGAGCGAAGTATCAACTTAAAGAACAGCTTATTAAAGAAGCCTTTGAGTTATCTAAAAAAGATCTCTCTTCAAAAGCTACCTTTGATGACCAAAAGAAACTTCAAGAAGATTTTATATCGAAAGTACAGGTGGTCCAGTGAGCCGCGTTTCACAAGTTTCAAAACGGTATGCCAAAGCCCTTTTTGAATCAGTTCCAAATAAGGAGCTGGCTCTTAATGAGTTGCGTGTAATTGTAAAATTGCTCTGCGACGATCAAGTAGTTTTTGAGTTTTTATCCTCTCATGTTTATAGTGACGTCGTAAAAAGGGAACTTATAAATAAAGCATTTCAAGGCAAGGGCGTTTCTGCTGGCACATTAAACTTCTTGTTATTGTTGACAGAAAAGGGCAGGTTTCACCACCTTAGTGATATTTTAGCTTCCTTTGAGGCCTTAGTTGATGCACAAAATGGAATCACCAGAGGGACAGTGCGTTCAGCCGTAAAACTTGATCAAGATGCACGACTGAGAATTGAAGGGGTTGTATCACACTTTGTGAAAAAGAAAGTGATCCTCACTTATTCAGAAGACACAAGCCTCGTTGGTGGAGTGGTTGCTCAAGTGGGTGGGTGGACATTTGAAGATACATTAGATTCACATTTAAGAAGATTAAAAGAAGATTTGAATAGGAGAGCGAATTGATGATGGACACTCAGATTCGTGCGGACGAGATTAGTCGCGTATTAAAAGAACAAATTGGCCAATACTCTAAGAAAGTTGAAGTCAGTGAAACCGGAAGTGTGCTTTCCGTTGGAGACGGGGTAGCCCGAGTTCATGGTCTTGAGGGAGTTATGGCTGGGGAACTTGTTGAGTTTCCAGGTGAAGTTTACGGTATGGTTTTAAACCTTGAAGACGCATCAGTGGGTGTAGTTATTCTTGGGGAAGACAGAGATATCAAAGAGGGCGATTTAGTTAAGAGAACAAAGAAAATCGTTCAAGTGCCAGTCGGTGAAAGCCTTCTGGGGCGCGTAGTAAATGCTCTTGGTATGCCTGTAGATGGTCGTGGTGCTGTTGATACAAAACAAACACGCGTTGTTGAGATTAAGGCCCCTGGGATCGTAAAAAGAAAGTCGGTTCATGAACCGCTTCAAACTGGATACAAAGCGATCGACTCTTTGATTCCAATCGGTAGAGGGCAGCGTGAATTGATCATTGGTGACCGTCAGACCGGAAAAACTGCGTTGGCGATTGATACAATCATCAATCAAAAGGGTCAGAATGTATTCTGCTTTTATGTAGCAATTGGACAGAAACAATCTACAGTTGCCAGCGTTGTTGAAAAGCTTCGTCAAGCAGGTGCTTTGGATTACACAACTGTTATTGCAGCGAACGCTTCTGATCCAGCTCCACTGCAGTTCTTAGCAGCCTATGCAGGAACAACAATGGCTGAATACTTCAGAGATACTGGCCGTCACGCGCTTATTATTTATGATGATTTAACTAAACAGGCACAAGCCTATCGTCAGTTGTCACTCTTACTTCGTCGCCCACCAGGTCGTGAAGCTTACCCTGGAGATGTTTTTTATCTACACTCTCGTTTACTTGAGAGGGCTGCAAAACTTTCTGATGAAATGGGTGCAGGCTCATTGACGGCTCTTCCAATTATCGAAACTCAAGCAGGAGATATTTCTGCCTACATTCCAACAAACGTGATTTCTATCACAGACGGACAGATCTTCCTTGAGTCTGATTTGTTCTATAAAGGTATTCGTCCAGCGTTGAACGTTGGTAAATCAGTATCACGGGTTGGTGGTGCTGCTCAGATTAAGGCTATGAAACAGGTAGCTGGTTCAATCAAACTTGAATTAGCGCAGTTCCGAGCACTCGAAGCATTCGCTGCATTTGCTTCGGATCTTGACAAAGCATCGCAACAGCAGTTGGCACGCGGTCGACGGCTTGTTGAGTTGTTGAAGCAGCCTCAATACGCGCCGTTAAAGGTAGAGGATCAAATCGTTGCAATTTTTGCGGCGACTAATGGATATTTGGATGTGGTGCCTGAAAAAGACGTTCAGAGATATGAAACTGAGTTGTTTCAATTCTTACACCAAAAGCATGCTCATATTCCTAAAGCAATTGCTACTGATAAGCAGATTAAAGATGAAACAAAGAAACTTTTAGTAGAGGCTCTTAAGGAATTTACAGCTATCTTCCAAGTTTCAAAATAGTGAGAGCATGCCATGGCGAGTTTGAAGGACATACGTGCTCGAATTGAGAGTACAAAAAACACTCAGCAAATCACTAAGGCGATGAAAATGGTCTCGGCCGCTAAATTGCGCCGAGCCCAAAACAATATCGTCAATATGAGACCGTACGCAAAGACACTCATTAAAGTGATTGCAGACATCGCTGTAACTCAGAGAATTCAACATCCCTTATTAACGCCACGGCAAGATCCTAAAAAGGTTTTGGTCGTAGTGTTGAGCAGTGATCGAGGCCTCTGTGCCGGCTTTAATGCTAATATTAATAAGTTTGTTGACCAATATTACAAAGCGAACGTTCAGAAATATGAGAAGCTAGATTTTCTTTTCATTGGAAAGAAGTCTGCTGAGTTCTTTCAACGTCGAAAGCTTTCAATTGTCGATGTCATCGTTAAGCTAGACCGTGATATTTCTCACGACCTCGGCGCTAAAGTCGCTGATCGATTGATGAAACATTATCTCGAAGGTGACTATGATGAAATTCGCTTGGTTTATAACGAATTTAGATCAGCTATTTCACAGGTGGTTGTTAGCGAAACTTTGCTCCCTGTTGATTTAAGTAAGCAAACATTTGATAAACAAGAAGGTCCTGTGGGCTTCGCGGTCGACATGATTTTTGAACCGTCACCAGAGAAGATTATTGATGAATTATTGCAAAAGCATTTTTCTATTCAAGTCTATCGTTGCATGTCTGAAAGCGTAGCTGCGGAACACGGCGCGCGTATGTCAGCCATGGAAAGCGCGACCAACAACGCCAAAGCAATGATCAATACGCTAACGCTAACATATAATAAGTTACGTCAAGAGAAGATCACAACCGAACTCATTGAGATTACGACTGGTGCGGAAGCTTTAAAATAGGGTGATACTTTAGGAGATTATGATGAATAACGGTAAAATTAAACAGGTAATGGGTCCCGTAGTGGACGTTGAGTTTGAAGGGGGGTCACTTCCTCCAATCACAACAGCATTAAGAGCAACTAACAAAGGGATTGATGCACGCGAGAACAACTTGGTTCTGGAAGTGGCACAACATCTTGGCGATTCAGTTGTTCGTACTATCGCTATGGATTCTACGGACGGCTTAGTTCGTGGAGAAAAAGTAATTAATACTGGCAATATGATCACAGCTCCTGTTGGGCGTGAAGTTCTCGGACGTATCATCAACGTCATTGGTGATCCAGTGGACGAAGCTGGCGAAGTTAATGCTAAAGAAAGATGGCCAATTCACCGTACTGCTCCAAAATTTGAAGAACAAACGGTAGCAACAGAAATGTTGATGACTGGCATTAAAGTTGTGGATCTTCTCGCACCTTACGCTAAGGGCGGTAAGATCGGACTTTTTGGTGGTGCCGGTGTTGGTAAAACCGTTCTGATTATGGAACTTATCCGTAACATCGCTACAGAACACGGCG
>CAZYOE010000018.1:0-7554 GCA_964648725.1 uncultured Pseudobdellovibrionaceae bacterium
TTATATTTGTCTTATTCTTCTATTCAAATATAAGGGTTGCTAAGATTGGTGGAGGCGGGGGGAGTCGAACCCCCGTCCGCAAGTGATCCACGATAAGGCGCTACATACTTAGTCAGTGATTTAGTTTGTTCATACAGCCTCCACTGACAAAATCAGCATGAACACTCCCCCAGTATATTTAAGCGAGTCTGCTGGAGAAAACCCAACTCACCGAGGTCACTAAATGACAATCTTTCCAAGAGCGCAACCACCTCAAGGAAGATCGTGCAGTCAATTAAGCTGCAAGTGCGTAATCGTTGCCAATTACAAAGTGCACATTTTTAACGGGGTCCTCATGCGCCCCGGTATGCTCCTTATGTTTCTGCACCCACGTCGAAGCCGTGACGCCCCCAATGAGTAAAGACATAAGAAAGCCAATGTAACATAAATTTAGATTTCCAGCTATGGGTCGCATCAAATATTCGCTGCTATTAATCAAAAAAAGAGAGAATTGTTGCTTGGGGTCAGATAGAAACATCTAAATATTGATTCTTAAGTAAGGAAGACATCCTAGATCTAGTGACACCATGACTAGGATCGCAATTCGCTAAAAAAATTATAAATATAATTACTTTTTGTTTGACGGAGAAACCCTAAAAGACGTTAACTGTATTCCCAAATAAAACCTTACCCCGAAGTTATCAACAAAGGGTATATTCTAAAAAAACTAATTATTATATGTATTTAGGGCGTGTCCTGAGAGTGATTCCACAGAGTTATCCACAGGTCATTTTAATTAACGCCCGTGGTCTTTTCTTCATCTCCAACAAGTTCTTTGACCGTCTGCGATTTATCAGTCACCGGGTAAAGTTGAAGGTTCAATTGATAGACTCTCTCTCCCTTGCTTTGCATACGATGGATAGAGTTATCCTTATGGATTTCTTTTCTGAACTTACGTAATTGGAAGCGCAAATTCTCAAATTCTTTCTTAGTGAGTGAAAGGGTCAAAGTTCCAAACTCACGCTCGGTGGGACTATCTTGAAACAAAGATTCCAAGCCCAAACACATCAACTGAGTCTGCAATCGGCGAATCAAAACCACTGGAATGTCCTCAGGGTTATCAATCAATGATCGGCCTTTTTTCACCTCGCGAGTTTCAGGATCAGCAATCAACTCTCCAGATTCCAAAAGCTTATTGAGAGCATTTTGAATCTCAGTTTCGCCGGCTTTGTTACGAAGAAGTTGTTTTAACTGCGGAACCGCAAAGCTCGCGCCCTCTTGATCAAGCAGGGCAAACAAAATCCAACCAATCCAATTTGGAATTCGGTCATTGGTTTTCTTGTCAATCAAGCCCTGCTTTAAACTCTTGTGTAAACGGAAGTCGGAAAGGTTTTTCAAATACTGATTGCGCAGAGAAGGGTCGGTTTCCTGATTGTAGAGCACCAATAAAACAAACTCATCCGTGCTCTCTTTATTTAGTTGCATGGCGCGCGCAAAACGAAAAGCCATCTCTTCCGAAAGATTGCGCTGGCCTTCAATTACTAGACGCAGATAATTAGGCGAGCGAATATCCGCCGCCGCTGAAAAGTAAGAATAGTTATAACGGCGAAGGTGGCCTTTCGTGGTTTCGCGTTTATAGAGGTAAAACGCGCGGAGAAAATCCCGGTAGTTGAGATAGTCGCCAACTTGTGGTTCCTTCGTTTCGAAAAAACTTTGCTGGACAGGTTCTTTTTGCTTTGAAGTGGTAGCTTCTTTTTCCATTTAGTCCCCCTCCCGTTTTAATCCGCGAGGTGATTAGTTTTGTAAATAAACAATGATTTTACAAGTTTAAAGATAATCTATGCAGTGGTGCGTTTCAAAAGAAGGGCTTCAGCTTGATCAGGGGTTAACCCGTAAACCCGAACTTGCTTTTGTCTTGAAGCATCACCTTTAACAAGCTCCACTGACGAACGACTCAGTGAAAGAGCATCCGCCAAATACTCCACCAAGCACTCATTGGCCTTGCCATCCACTGGTGGCGACTTAATTTTAATCTTCAATCGATCATTATGAAGGCCTACAATTTCATTTTTACGAGCCCCCGGTTGAACATGAATATCAATAAGACAGCCATTCTTGTCGAAACGAATCCAAGCCATTATTTTTCCTTCATTGAAGTTATATGTTGTTTTAACTGATTTGAAGACAAAAAAATAGGGCTGTTGCGTGTGACAACAGCCCTAAAAGGTGGTCGAGGGATCCTTAAATATTTTTAAAAGTAGTAAGTGTAGCCGAGAGTTGCGAGCACTCCCGAAAGAGTCGTGCCTAAGTCACGATTGTTCATTTCTACTTCTTCGCCATTGACGGCATTTGTTAAACTGCCAGTTCCCCATCCACCAGCAGCATTAACCGCAGTTGCTTTGTTTCGCTCAAAGGGAAGATAACGGAAGTTGCCTTCGAGGTTAAAGCAATGGTCGTCGAAAAAGCAAAACTCCGCACCTAAACCAGTGGTTCCACCAAAGTTTCCGCCTGAAAACTCAATGGTAGAGTCATTTTCACGAATCTTTCCTGTGAGGCGTCCATAACCGACACCAATCTGCATGTAAAACTTCAAAAAAGAATTCTCAAGCGGAATCAAACGGAACATTGGAAAGAAGGTCCAACCAGTGAGTTCATAATTGTACTTAGCACCTGAAGCGGCCTTGCCTGTTGAACCTTGATTAAAGAAAGAGGGGCGGAATAATAGCGCAAACATAGAACCGCTAAAACGATACATATATTGAAATACAAACTCATAACCCTGACCAAGTGGTTTTGTTGAAATACCACCGGCAGCGGTGTTAGCACTTCCAAGCAGAGTGTCTAAATCATCTTGAGCGGGTGATGCAAAGATCAAGTTGCCGCCCAAACTATGGTTACCACCGCCCCCGCCACGGGCTTCTGCTAACGGGCTAATCATTAGGGCTGTTAAGGAGCTAAATAATAATAGTTTGCTAGTTAATTTCATCGAAGTTCTCCTATTTAAATCATATCTGCTGCGAGTGGTGAAATCTCAGAACTCAATTTAGAAGTAATTACTTCTTCCGATTGAGTCGGAGTTTGTGGCATGCCCATATATTTGTTGCCTTCTTCTAAAAGTGCTAAGTGAGCATGGGCTAAAGCTCTCATGTTCGTTTCAAACTGAATGCGAAGAGCTTTAAGGTCATTAATTTCCGTATAGGCTCTGCGAAGGCAATCGTGAGTTCCTTTTTGGAGATCGTTGGCTTTCATGTGAGCCTCTTGCACAATTAGCTCTGCCTTCTTCTCTGAATCCTCACGAATTCGATCTGACATTTGTGATGCCGTTGTTAGTGTATTCTTGAGTAACTGATCGCGCTCTTTATATTCAGCAATCTGGATTTCTTTGTCGCGAAGTTTTTCGCGAAGGTCATTGCGCTCTTTAAAAAGAGTTTCGAGCTGGTCAGCAATAGCTTGAAGATAGCTGTTTACCTCTTTTGGGTCTAATCCGTAGAGGGATTTGTTAAACGTCTTGTGTGCCACGTCCACCGGAGTGATTTTCATGGTCTAGCTCCTCCAATTTGATAGTCTAATTCTAGACAAAAATAGAAGAGCGAGGCAAATGACTAAGGTCTAGGGCAAGGGTCCTACTGAAAAACTAGACCAAAGGCGGGATCAGTAGGATTTATTTGGTGGAGCGGGAAAGCTCCTGATTACGCATCCAGGATTTTTCAAAACTCAAACGCAGTGTCCGTTCGATTTCAAGCTCTCGCATAGAATCTAAACCGGCAGCGGTTACGCCTTTTTTAGAGACCACTCGTTGTTGGATTTCCTCGAAAGAAACCTGTGGTTCTTTTGCCGCCAACTGAGCAGCGCCCCAAAAAGTTTCGACCGTCATTCTACGGGCTACTTCCGGAGAAAAACCCCGATCTTCGATCCAATCTTGCCAGTACGACATCAGCTCCAAAATAAATCCTGTTCCGGAAGAACAAGAAACCAAAAGGGCATCATACATATCACCTTCATCCAAAGGCACAACGTAACCCAATGGCGCTAATAGCTCCTCAACAATTGAGACTGCTCCATTATCATCAGAATCACCAACACAATAGCCCACGACACCTTTGCCAAGGGCAGAGGGTGTGTTTGGCATGACCCGCACTAATCGTGCTTGAGGAAGCACTTTTTCTAAATTTTCCAGTGGCACACCCGCTAGAAGGCTGATCACAATTTGGTCATCTTGAAATTGGGAAGCCATCGGCTCTATGGCTGAAACAAAATCCTGCGGTTTCATCGAAAGAAAAACCACTTGGCAATGGTCAACAACATCTTCGTTATTATTGGCAACTTGAATAGGCCACTGCTCACGAATTTTAGCCAGTTTTCCGGGGGTACGATTGCTAACCCAGGTGCTCTCTGGTTTTACTGTTTGAGTTTCAAAAAGACGTTGGGTGATTATATTAGTCATGTTGCCGGCGCCGATAAATCCGACTTTAAGATGTTCAACTAAATTCATTATGAGTTTGTCCTTTGTGGTTTTGCAGGTCGCTCTCCAAAAATGGCAGTCCCTACTCTTACAATATTAGCCCCTTCCTCAATGGCAACAGGAAAATCATGAGTTGTACCCATCGAAAGAAATTTCCACTGACTCTGTCGGTATTTCGGTAAAGCTGTTTTCAAGCTCCCAAATAAAGTTCGTAATTCGCGAAAGTAGGGTCGAGTTTGCTCTGGGTCATCAAAGAGAGGAGGAAGTGCCATCAAACCAGACAGTTCAAGATGGGGCAGAGAACAAACCTCATCAAACTGTTGAGTCAAGGTGGTTTTATTAAAGCCACTTTTGGTTTCTTCATTTCCAAGATTAACCTCTAAGAGAATTTTTTGCTGAATATTTAGATTTTTCGCTTTTTGCGAAATCTTTTGGGCTAGTTCGAGGCTGTCTACCGAGTGAATAAGCGAGAACGAGCCAACCACATTTTTAACTTTATTTTTTTGTAATTGGCCAATGAAGTGCCACTGTAATGGCAGCTGAGCCAACGCTTTTTGTTTAGCAATGGCTTCTTGCACGTAGTTTTCGCCGAACTCCATTTGGCCGCCCTCAAAAGCCCATTGAATCATTTCGCTGGTGTGGGTCTTTGAAACTGCCAACAAATTTACTGCATCGGTATTTATTTTGGCTTTATTGCAAACTTCGGTGATTTGAGCTTTAACAGTTTGCAGCCGCTGAATCAAGTTTGCCTTATCCAATTTGCCACCCCTTTTGAGCAAGGAGATCCTTGAAGCAATCAATTGATAAACCCACAACATTGTCGTACGGACCCTCAAATCGCTCAATCAACTTTCCACCTAGTCCCTGGATGCCATAACCACCGGCTTTATCCATGGGTTCACCGGATTTCACATAATTTTTTATTTCTTCCTCTGAAAGTTTGCGGAAAAAAACTCTGGTCGTTGTAATTTGCTGAACCTGTTCAAAGTTTTTACAGTTGATGAGGTGTATTCCGGTCTTTACCAGATGGCTTCGATTAGACAAAAGTCGAAGATAAGTCGTGGCTTCATTTTCATCGGTCGGTTTTCCAAAGGGAATGTCGTCTACAATGACCATTGTGTCGGCGGAAACTATCAAAAAAGCCTGTGATTTCAGATAGTTATAATAATTTAGACAGGCAAGAGCCTTCTCTTCAGCAATTTTCAAAACTTGCTGGTCCAGATTTAGGTTTTTGTCAGGAGTTTCCGATATGTTAACAGGGAGAACTATGAACTCAAAACCTGCTTTTGTGAGTAAATCTTTTCGACGAGGAGATTGCGAAGCAAGAACTAGTTTTAACATAGGCTCCTATTTTCATCACAAAGGATGAGAAATGGGAAGAGCTGAATTACTTCTGTTTGGTGCATTAATACTGGCGGGTGTTTCCGTTTATTTATTTTTTTCCGTCATATTTGGTGCAAATAATGACAAAGACTTACTAGCATGGGCGAGTGGCGATGATCGTCCAAAACCAAAAAGCAAAATTATAGCAGGTTCGTTGCCTTTGGTGCAACAATTCACATTAAAGTACGCTCTGAAAGTTAAAGACAAAGACTATCGTAAAAAAGTTGATCGCATTTTACTAACAGCGGGAATGTCGCGCGAATTGACCGTCGATGAGTTTATCGGCTTGCGATTCTTGTATGGCTTTATGTTTCCATTGCTGTTGTTTATGATGAACTTTGCACTTGAAATGGAGTTGCCAACCTGGTTTCTGCTTATTCTCATTCCAGCTGGATACAACCTACCAGATATTCACGCGAGAGGAATTAGGAATCAGCGCATAATCTCGGTTCGGGCAGACCTACCGTTCTTTATCGATTTATTAGCACTTTCAACAGAGGCTGGCCTCGACTTTATTGGTGCTATTCAGAGAATAGTTGATAAGGCTGAAGGCAGCGTCTTAGCGGAAGAACTAGGAATTGTTTTACAAGATATCAAGCTCGGTTCGGCGAGAATAGATTCGCTGCGACGATTAGCACATCGACTTGATATGAGTGAGATCACTAGCTTCGTGGCGGTTCTTGCTGACGCTGATGCGACAGGTGCGAGTATTTCGCAAGTTCTTAAAGATCAATCTGTACAAATGCGACTCGAGCGCTTCGTTCGCGCTGAAAAAGCGGGTGCGAGAGCGTCGCAGTTAATTTTGCTTCCCATTGTGTTGTTTATTCTTCCTGCGGTTTTCATCATGGTGTTTGGACCGGTGGCGCTGCAGTTTAATCAGGGGGGCAACTAATGGCTCACCTTATAAATAAGACTCAAAATATAAAGCTCTCGGTGCACTTGGCTATCGCCGATTCAACGACAACTCGAATGAAAGGCTTGCTTGGTAAGCAAGGTCTCGTTGGGGATGAAATGCTTTGGATTCATCGTTGCAATAGCATTCACACCTTCTTTATGAAGTTTGCCATCGACTGTGTTTTTCTTGATAAACAAATGTTAGTTTGCGCTTTGCGATCAAATGTAACGCCATGGAAAATCATATTTCCGATATTCCGCGCTCGATCTGTAATCGAAATGGGCGCTGGGCAGATTACTTCTCTAAATATTCAAATTGGAGATCAATTGCATGTGGGCCATTAGAATGCTGTCAGGCAGTCATGCGGGTCAGGTGTTTCCCCTCAAAGAAGGGCGAAACCTTGTTGGCCGAGGAGTGAATTGCCAAATTCGCTTCAATGATCTTGATGTATCGAAGGAGCATGCCCTACTGCTTATTGAAAGCGATAGGATCAGTATTGTAGACAACCAGTCACGCAACGGTACTTTTGTGAATGGTGTGATGGTCAACAAGGCCTCTCTGAAACGGGGGGACAAAGTATCTTTCAATCAAACTATTTGTGATGTGATTCAGTGGCCTTCCGCTCAGGATCGACGAAATCTAACGGTCGTTCCAACGCCCGGTGCAATTCAAAATAATACGATTCAGCACTCTACGGCACAAGCACAAACCATGATGGGCAACCAAGGAATGCATCCAATGGAACAAATGCCACAGGGGATACCACACGGAATGCCACAAGGCTTGCAATATGGTCCTCATGGAGAAAGGACTTCTCAAAATAAAGGCGGCTTCT
>CAZYOE010000018.1:7564-44908 GCA_964648725.1 uncultured Pseudobdellovibrionaceae bacterium
CTTCTTTCAAAGGTATTTTGAAGAGGTATTTTTGCCTGGTGTATATCAGCTTGGGCAGGTCATGGAGTTCAAGCTCGTGATTGGACTCTTCATGTTGATTTTCGCAGTATTGGTTACTGCACTTTCAACCATACCTATGTTAGCAATTACTTCAGACAGCATCCAGATTGAAAGTCGACGCAGAGCTCTCACGATTGCAAGAAACCTCGCCAACGTGAATCAACAGGCTTTACTTAAAGAGATGGAATCGGCTGTTTCAACACAGGTTGCGGAACTTGAAGAAGGGGTCAGTCAAGCTTTAGTGATTCGTCAGTCTGATGGCACGGTGATTGCTCCTGCAACGAAAGCAGGATCTATACCTGCTGTTCCATTTATTGAGATCGCAAGACGTGAACAAAAAGAGATGGTTCAACAGATTGACTCTTCTCATATTGCAGTGGCAGTGCCACTTGCAGCTTTTAACCCTGAAACCGCAGCTTACACCATCAAAGCCTTTGCTGTGGTAGTTTATGATATGGGTTCTTTGGCGGTTGATGATGGAAGAACTCTGAGTTTGTTTTTTCAAACTCTATTGATCTCTATCGCTCTGGGTTTTGTAATCTATTACCTGTTTTATCGTTTTGTCGAATATCCAATTGCTGAGCTCAACAATCAGCTCGATCTAATCTTAAAAAATAAGTCTGAACCAACGACATCTTTAGACTTAGACTTCCCTATATTTCAAAATTTGATCTCAAATGTGAATACGATTTTAACGAGGCTTTCCAATCCGGATAGTGGTCAAGGCGGTATGGGAGTAAACAAAGACCTCGAAATGATTAACATAATAAGATTAGTCGGCTATGCGAGTATCGCGATTAGTTCGGATCACAATATTGTGGGCATTAACTCGGCGGCCGAGCATTTGCTAGGAATTGCCGAGAGTCAGTTGCGAAATCAGCCTATCACCTTAATACCGGATCAAGCACTGCAAAAGAGCCTCTATGATTTGATGGAACATGCCAGTCGTGATCCCGCCATTCCAAGTAAGAATGAACTCGAATTTGGTGGGGAAAACACCGAAATTAACTGCCAGGCCGTCACCGATAAAGGCAAAGTGAGCTATTACCTTGTGACCATTATACCAATGGGAGGTGTGGGCTAGTGAGTTCGGCAACGGCAATTCAGAAATCTCCCGTTTCAATAACCGTGAAGATCACCGATGGTCCTCACGCCGGTGAATCCTTTTCTATGAAAAAGGATGTTATCAGTATTGGTCGTGGGGCTGAAAATGACATCGTTTTACCAAATGATCCTAAGCTAAGCCGAAATCACATTAAGATTTTGTGTAATCAAGATTTGGTTACCATTGAAAATCTAAGTGTTCGCAATCCCATCCTTTATAAAGATACCTATGAACACAAAATAGAACCGAACCCAAAAGATAAAATCAGAATTGGTGAGACTGAGATCCAAGTTATTTGGGAAGCCCTACCGGGAGAACGTACAGTACGTGTTGGTGCGGAAACTCTAGCTCAGATCATTGCGGAAAAAACTTTTGTGCAAGTAGAGTCTAAAGAGACGGTGATGTCTCCAGTAATGGAGCCTAATATTCCTGATCCTTTAGTACCAGTACCAGCACTCAATGCTGCTGCTAAGCCAACAGTCGAAAATAAAATTGTTGATTTCAAGGGTGCTAACTTGGGCAAAGGCGGGGTGCCTGAAGTTCGCTACACCCCAACGTCGGGCGGATTAACAAATCCATTTAAGCCAACCCTGGCGACTCCTACGCCCATCAACACCCCTCCGCAAAACCGATCGACTCGAAAAACTCAACAACGGGAATCATCCTCTAGCAGTGGCCCTATCATGTTGATTGTTGTTGCAGTGATTATAGTGGTTGGATTGGTTATGATGCCTGACGAGAATAAAAAGACCAAAAAGCCTGCGCAACTCAAAGATACGGATCAGATTGCCACTGAACTTGGAAAATCAGCACAAATAGTTGAACAACATGTTCGCGACAAACATCTCACCAACGATGGTCGAATGGAGCGACAATTTGAGTCGGCGCAATCCTACTATATTAAAGGTTTTCGTGATTATAGACAAGGGCAGTACGGACGAGCCATCATGTCCTTTCAAGCGTCATTGTCTTTTGATCCCAATCACACTCTTTCACGGAAATACTTGAATCAGAGCATAAAAAAGCAATCGGGAATTATTCAGTTCAACTTAGATCAAGCTAGGCGATATCGACTAAAAAATTATTTTCGTTTATGTCGATCCGCCGCACAGCAGGTAATGATCCTGCGAAAGGATCAGAACGATCCCCAGTACAAAAATGCAAAGGCCATTTTCGATGAATGTGATACTTTGTCTAAAGGAAGGTTTTGATCATGCTTAAGTTAGCGGTACGCCTCCATGGCCAAAACATCCAAGTTTTAGAGTTGTCAGATCCAGCAACTATTTATTGGGCTGGCCGCAATGATAATTGCCAGGTTCCTTTAAAGGCCGAAAACGGAATCTCGCGGCAGCACTTTAAAATATACTTCAAAGATGGAATGTGGAACCTAGAGGTCGTTTCAAGATTCAATGAAGTTAAAGTGGGTGAGGTCTCCTCCAGAGAGCTCCTTTTAAAAGAAGGATTGGCTTTCAGTTTGCCACCCTATGAATTTTCAGTTGAAAGTCAACATACCATGGCCGTACAGGAGTCATTATCGCATGCTGTGGGCAGTGATGTTAACCGAGGTATGGTAGCGCCTTTTGGGGAAGAAGTGGGTGACAGAACAGTAACACGAGCTCTAGGCAAAAACGCTCAGTATCTTCTTATTTACCGCAATCCAGATACGAAAGAAGACAAACTTTACATTTTAACGAAGGACACTTATTTAGTAGGACGCGATACTGGTTGCGACATTGTTTTGGATGATGCTCGGGTGAGCCGACGTCAGTTTAAAATAAAGAATAAAGGCGGTCGATTTTTTCTTTTTGATAATCTGGGTGTGAATGGCACTTACGTCAATAAAACAAAACTAGCATCCAAAGAACCTGTTGGGCTTAACAGTGGAGATCAAATTGGCGTCCTCAATCACCGATTTAGTTTTGAAATTCGTGATCCTGATTTTGAAAGTAAGATGCAGAAGGTTCAATACTTAGCTCTGGTGGAGCCAGTGCCGCCACCAGAAATACAAGGATACCAACAGCTAGCTGCACCAGGTGCTGAAGGTATGCCCGTCGCGCTTTCACCAGATATGTTTGGTGCTTTACAACCCAGAATGAATTCAGGTTTGCCAAGTGAAATGATTTTTCAAACTCCACCGGTATTAGAAGGAGGGGCTGCTGTTCCCTCATCAGTTGGGAATGTAAAGGAACTCAACTTTTGGGGATTTAGGATACCTCTAACAAAACAAAATAAAATTCGTTTAGTCTTGGGAACTGTCGTATTTATTGCGCTTATCATCGCGTTTTCTGATGATAGCAGCAATGATTTTAATGCAAATATGGATGTGGCAGCTCGTCCTGCTGATCCCTTTTCCAAATTGACACCGAAAGAGCAGGAACTCGTGAAGGCTGAATATGCCAGTGCCAAAGATTTATATTCTCAAGGCAATTATCAGCTGGCCAAAGATCGACTCGCAATTGTTCATACAAAGGTTCCTTACTATTTAGATTCAAAGAAGTTGGCTGAATACATTGAAATAGGAATCAAGTCGATGCAAGAAAGGGAACTTGAAGAACGACGCAAACGCGAAGAGGCCGAAACTCAGGAGCAAATTCAAAATATTGTGGCTTACTGTCGGCAACAAATTAAACCAGCGTCGACATCGGCAGAGATTGAAGATTGTTTACGGCTCGCCATTCAGATCAATCCAGAGCATGAATTGATTTTGAAGATCCGAGAAGACGTTGGTCGTATGGAAGATGAGCGAAAAAATCGGGAGGCACAGGAGGCCACACGTAAGGCCCAGATCGAGCAATACCGAACGATGTATAAGCAGGCTTATGATGTGGGAGAGAAGAAACCTTTAGAAGGGATTGCTGAATTTAAGAAATTTCTCGAATATTCGATGCCTGACCCCGACAAGCTTCAGGATAAAGCTAAGAAAGATATAAAACGCCTTGAGAAGAAAATTAAGTCAAAAGTGAGTGCTGCGATCAGCTCGGTGCGAAGCCTTGTTGAAACTGGTAAACATAGGGAAGCGATCATTGCGTTAGAAAAGGCATCAGAGGTTGCGCCTAACGATGATACTCTCCGCGAAGAGATTGAGCGCCTCACAGAAGAGTTGCGTAAGAAAATGCAGATTCTCTACCAAGAAGCCATTTTGGAAGAAAACATTGGCAATATTGATACAGCCAAAGATCGTTGGAGAAAAATCTTAGACCAAGATATTCCCAATGGGGAATATTTTGGGAAAGCAAAGACCAAATTGCAAAAGTACGGTGGCGCATGAAGGTGATTGAGCAAATGACTTATCGATCCGATCATGCTTGGAGGCCTCAGCCTTCCATTATTAGCGAAGACCCCATTGGTTTGCTAGGGGTATGTTTTTCGTGGGGTGAGATTGATTTGTCAGCCAAGGTTTTGGAGAATGTTCGGTTTTTTATTGAAGCCTGTCTCAATCAATCTGAGATTACCAACCCATTTGGTTATCAAGAAAGTTTAACGGAACTCGAAAATGCCCTTCGTTCTGGGAGTATGTTGGCAAATGACGTTATTTATCGTCTTGTAAATAAAGTTTCTTTAAATGGCGGGGTAGAGTGTGCGCTATTGGCAAAGAAAGGTCGCGAATTGGCCATACTTCAGATTGGTCAGCCTCATATTTTTTTAAAAAGGGGCCAGCAAATCATTCCCTTGGAAACAGCCCTTGATTTATTGCCGACCAATCTGGCGAGCGGTGCTTTTCTTCCCAATCGACTTTTAGGAGTAAATTCAACTTGCTATCCCCATGTTCGTAGCTTTCACTTTGAAAAAGACGATGAAGTTTTATTGGTAGCTCATAGCTTAGTTCCAAGGTCTTTGTTTCAGCTTTCTGTTGATGGTGAAGCAAATTTAAAAGATTTGTTTCGGGGAATTGTTAAAGAGGCGCCTCAATGCCCATTTTGGATATCATCGATTAAGCTGTAGGTAATTTTTGTGGTTTAAAAGTAAGCGCCTAGAAAAACAAAAGCCCCGTCCGGAGGGAATGGACGAGGCTTAAAAAGAAGACCGTTCCGATCGATTGGAGGGGAATCGAAACAGCCCCTAAGCCTTAGTACGTCGCCGTACTAATTGAAAATAGAAACATCGTTGGACCCTCAAGAGGGTTGTAAGCACGGAGGGGAATGTGCTCATCAACTTCAAAAATTGGGCCTGTTCGATGTAGTACTTCAGTTCCTTCAATAGTTACATACTGACCAAGATACTTTGAGAGATCTAACTTGGTCTTAAGTATGATAAAATCATTCATTCCACGAACTAAAATCCATTGTTCTGATAAAGTGTTTGCAAGAATTCCGGCAGCTTTAACTGGACTATAGTTTGGGAAAAAAGAGTTCTTAGGAATTTCAACACTATAAATAGGACTTGAGACGCTGCTGAAAGAGTTTGCAAAAGCAAGGCTATAAGAAGAGCCTGGCTTTAAACCGAGCGAGCGAACATCAAGAACGATATCAAAATCCTCATCCCTATGATCGAAAGGACAAGTTTCAGTTTTTTGGTTGTTCAGAACTTCGATGATCGCCACAGGTCCGTCTTCGGTGAATTGATTTTCAATAATTTTAGTGTTTAACGAAAGACCACAAGCTTGATTGACTCGACCTTCCAAAGTGAGTTCAAAGTGCTCTTTATCAAAAGTAGTTCGGTCGAGCACAACTTCTTCGGCGCGGAGCATTCCTGACCAGGCCAAAATCGAAACTACATAAATTGTGATTAACCATTTGATAAGTGTGTTCATTGTAAATAGGTAAAAGCAATACTTATGCCAACAAAAAACTTTACTGATAATAATTCAAAGTCGATTAAACCTGTCATTAAATCATAAATGAGAACTTTTCGGTACCATTTGGCGTTTTAAATGCAAAAGTGGCTCAATCCAAAATGAAACTAGGTTGCAGATTGGAACCAGACAAAAGGGGAACTTCATTGGCGTTGGAATTTCCTCCTTCGATAAATCGAGAATGTTTAGCTATACTAAGTTGGTGGCAGAAAAACCAAAAGAACAATGGATTATACGTGAATCCTCAGGAAAGGTTATTGGCCCCTATACTAAGGAGGCCATTCATAATCTTATCGCGCGAGGCGTTATGGATGGTGAAGAAAAGATTGCGCGACACCCTGGTGGTGAATGGGTAGCGCTTGCCACAATCCCAGAGTTTTATGATTTGGTGATTGAATCATTAGAAGCTGGCGCTCCTGCTGCCTCCAGCACTACTGCTGAAAAAATGGAAGCAAATACGGTATTAGCAACTCGTGTTCAGCCACCCAAGCCAAAAGCAAATACCATTCTCACCGGTGAAGCGACCAAAGTGGCAGAAGGTTCCCAGTTGCATGAGTTTACCAAAACGATTCGTACAGGACTTTCAAACTTGTCCAAAAGTCTTCAATCTCTTGCAACTAAGCCTGCCGCTGCCCCTATTCCCAAAAAACCATTTGATCGCAGCAAATTTGTTCCTATCGATAATAGAATTCCCACCATAACGACAAATGGCTCCGCTGACTCCACTAAAGTTGAAATGCCTAACCTCGATCTGGGAACCTTTCGCTTTGTGATAATTGCGGTTTTAATCGTTGGAGTTGGTTTTTATTTCCTCCAAGATCAATTCGGAGCCACATCGATTAGCGGTGAAGGGAAAATTCATCTTTTGGCTCCCGGTGATCAAAAGGGATATTTGACGCCAGATGAAGCCAAAGCCATTGAAATGAAAGTTAAAGCCGCCTTTGAGAGAGACAATACTTCCGATTGGATCGAAGCTCAGGATTTATTGGTAAAATGGGCCGAGGCCGAACCTTCTAATACAGGCGTCAGAGAATACCTGTGCTTAGCCTACAAGGAACTATGGCAATATTCATATCAAGATGCAGAGGACCTTCAGGTCTTAAATCACGTAGCTCAAACCACCCGCGCCCTAAATCCTAGTGTAAGACACGGAAGAACCTGTGAACTCATTCGCTCTTGGCTATCGGGAAAATATCAAGAAGCTAAAGGGCAGCTTGAGCTTCTTATTCAAGAATTTCCAAATATTAGTTTCTATATTTGGCTAAAGACCGACATGTTGGTTTCCGAAAATGACTTTATTAATGGTCAGGGGTTTGCCTCTTTACTTGTGGCGATTTGGCCGGAGTTTACTCGAGGCAAACTTCTTTCAGTGCAAGCAAGCATAGGCGCCGGTCGTTTTCAAGAAGCACGCGAGCGCCTCACAAAAATTTTGGAACAGAATCCTAATCATAAAGTCGCAAAACTCATGCTGGGAGAGATCGAATATCGCAACTTCCAACAAGAGGAGCGCGCCTGGGAATTACTTAATAGTGCTCTAAGTACCAATGAATTAGTTCCTCCTCAATTTAGTTTGTCAGCTTATATTACGATGGCTCAATTGAGTGAAAAAAAGGGGGATTTGAGTAAGGCCCGCGGCTACGCCGAAAAAGCGTTTAAGCTCAATCCAACTAATGAAAGTCTTCGACGTTTAGTAAAGAAATATGGTGGAGATGATCAAAATTTCAGTAAGGTTTATCAGTCTCAAAAGGTCATGGCGGAAGGTGATCAATATGTGAGGGTGGGTGATTGCTTGGCTGCTCAAGCTAAGTTTCAGACGGCTTTTGATCTAAATCCCAAAGCTCCAGTCGCGGCAGTAAAAGCGGCCCGCTGTCTTTATAAACTCAATCAAGTCTTTCAGGCTTTTGAAATTCTCAAGAGCGCGATTAAAGAAAACCCCGATTACTTTCCGGCCTACACTTTATTGGCTGACTATTATTCTCAAAAATTTGATTTTACTTCTGCAATGGGAGTTCTTAATCAGGCGCGAGCTTATAGCACGGAGGCTTATGAAATTTATAAAGGTTACGCCTTAGTTGAACTTCGAAAAAACAACTTTGGCGGTTCGCTCGGTTATTCGACAAAAGCGATTAGTATTTATAGCACTGATCCAGAAGCTTATGTCATTATGTCCAAAGCACATTTAGGTGCTGGTCAACCGAAAGAAGCCGTGCAGGTGGCTCAAAGAGCCATTGAAATTGATCCAATCAATGTTGAAGCACAAGTGGCCTATGGGCAAGCACTTGGAGTTCTTCAGGGCGAAAATGCAGGGATTGATTACCTAAAAAAATTAGCTACCGAAAATAAATACGTCATTGAATATAAATTGGGTCTCGCTGATGCTCTTAAAGCACTGGATCGTTTTAATGATTCATTGCCGTATTATGAAGAGGCTGTGGCAATGGAGCCAAAAAACAAAAAAGCCCAAATCGGTATGGGAGAGAGCCTGAGCGGTATTGGAAAGGTAGAGGCAGCACTCTCCGCCTTTTTATTGGCTGCCACATTCGACCCCACAGATCCCGAACCCGTTGTAAAAGCGGGCTTACTATATTTAGATACGAGCAGACTCGATCCAGCCATTAAACAGTTTGAGCGAGCATTGATGATTAATAAAAATTATCCCAAAGCTTACTATTATATAGGCAAAGCGGCCTTTATGATGGGAAATCTTCAGAAGGCACTTGATTCCGCCATGGCAGAGCGTCGAGCGAATCCTAACATTGTTGAGTCCTACCTTTTGGCAGCCGAAGTTTATATGGTAACCCGAAAATACACCCAGTGTACCACGGAGTATCAACAGGCCATTAAGATTCGACCCCAAGGGGGCGATAACTATGTGAAATTGGCACGATGTTACCGATTATCAGGAAGTTACGATGTTGCACAATCCATGCTTGATATTGCCGCAGAAAAAGAATCCGGTTACGCTGAGATTTATAAAGAACGCGGGGCTCTATATCAGGTTCAAGGAGATAAAGAGGCGGCATACAAAGCCTATGAAAAATATCTGGCTCTATCTCCCAATGCGGTGGACAAAGTTGATATTGAAGCTTTGATGAGTCAGTTATCCGTGCGCTAAGATAAATTGGGGTGAGTTATGAGTATAGTTGATCGTATTAATAGCCAAGCCATGCAAATGGGTGCGAACGCGAAGCTTGGAGTTCAAAATTTCTTTTTGTTAAGTGGTAAAGTCGTCTCAGGATTGATATTGGGATTAACCTTCTCGTTGGTTGGACAGGAAATATTCCATTACGGTCCTGTTCTCTTTGGATTTGTAATCGTGGCCATGACAAGCGCCTTTTATAAGGTCAGCAAAGCATGGGGGCCGATTGGTTTACTGATTTTTGACTTGCTCTGTATTCTAGCAGCTCTGCTCATTCGCATGTATATCGTGGTCGCTCCGGGCTGACCCCTCTGAAGCTATGCCTTTTAAGGTGATAGAATAATTTCTAGATTTTCGCGTGTTTTCCAGATAATTTTGGTTTCTTCAACGATGTGGAGGTTGAGACCATGATTGATGTAAAACTACTGGAAAAACGCGAAGAAATCCTAGCATCTGGCCAAAGCTATTACGACGAATATAAAGCGTCGCTCCGAAACCGTGGCGCCGATGATTCGGTTGTAGATCAATTGCTGGAGCTCAACAAAAAAAGAAAAGAACTTATTTCGAAAGCTGAAGCCTCTAAGTCTAATCTCAATAAAGTGTCACAAGAAATTGCGATGATGAAGAGAAAAGGTGAAGATGCAACAGAGTTAATCTCGCAAATGCAGGCGCTATCTAAGGAGATCAAAGAAATGGAGGCCGCAGCCGCCGAAGCTGATGCTGAAGTGACTTTGCAAGCACTGTCGATTCCTAACAAGTGTCATCTTTCAATTCCCGTTGGGAAATCAGCGGATGACAATAAAATCGTACGCACGGTCGGTGAGCCCAAAAAATATTCCTTCAAACCGCAAGAGCACAACACTTTGGGTGAAACCCTTGGGAATATTGATTTTCAGCGAGCGGGAAAAGCCACTGGTGCACGATTTGTCTATTTGCGTGGAGCGGCGGCTCAACTTGAAAGAGCATTAATCAATTTCATGCTTGATCTGCATACGGAAATTCATGGGTACAATGAAATCTTGCCACCCTTTATCGTGAACAGCAAAAGCCTCACAGGCACTGGAAACCTGCCTAAATTTAAACAGGATTTGTTTGCACTTGAGGGAACGGATTATTTTTTGATTCCAACAGCGGAAGTGCCAGTTACCAATTTTTTTGCCGAAGAGATTTTATCTGAGGAACAATTGCCGGCCTCCTTTGTTGCCTATTCTCCTTGTTTTCGATCAGAAGCCGGAAGCCACGGGCGCGACACAAAAGGGCTGATTCGTCAGCATCAATTCAATAAAGTGGAGTTAATGACTTACGCCCATCCCGAGGAGTCTCACCAAGCACACGAACGCTTAACTGGACATGCGGAAGAAGTATTGAAACGACTAGAGTTACCCTACAGAGTAGCGATGTTGTGTACCGGTGACATCAGTTTTGGTGCGGCTAAATGTTATGACCTTGAAGTTTGGTTGCCAGGACAAAATGCGTATCGTGAGATTAGCTCATGTTCTAACTTTGAAGACTTTCAGGCGCGACGTGCGAATATTCGTTTCCGACCTAAAGGCGGTGGCAAACCTCAGTACGTGCACACCCTAAATGGGAGCGGTTTAGCTGTTGGTCGGACATTAATTGCGATTTTTGAAAATTATCAGCAAGAAGACGGAACCATAGCTATTCCAAGCGTTCTGACAAAGTACATGCGCGGAATGACGGTAATTAAACCTGAACCCATCAAATACTAGGAGCTTCATTGCCCTTCATTGCTGATGGCCGACTTCGAGCAGGGACGCGCCAAAGAAATTAGAAGCTTTAGTCGAGATTGTAGCTCGGATGCCCTACGAGGCTCCTCTGTTTTTTAGTAGCGCGTTTTGCTCCTTGGCTTCAACCAATTCATTTTGAAAGTAGGTTATTTTGACTTGTGCAAGGCAAAAGCTAGCTCTTTGGGGGAATACAATTATTTCGTCACAAAGAAAACATAAGTTTTTGGAAGGATCACTTGCCGTTCCCTTTTAATCAGATCGGGATTGCTTTCATAAAAAATCGGCAAATCAATATTAAGTTGTTGAGCTAGGTCTCCTATAGAAGTTTGGCGCGCGAGTTTGAATGCATTGACCTTTGCGAGGTCCTTTACTTCACTTTTTTCAAGCTGTAGTTCGTCCCAATAAATATCCGCATAAAGTGCTGCAAAAAATACGGCATCAAGGTTTGAGGGGCTATCAAAGTAAGTATTCCAGCGAATCGTTCGAGGCTTTTGTTTTTTCAAAACAGTCAGTAAGGCACGCGCAACCTTCAATGGCGATCTGGTTTCGTTGATAGTTGTGTTTTTTAAAAGATAGCGATCGACAAACTTGGGTTTTAATGAAGTCCAAGGTTCTGAAACTTCATCTAAACTGATATTATTTGGAACCAGAAAAAAGCGTGTTAGTTCCATAGGTAAGCCTTGTTTTCGGAACATGTTTTCAATGATCGGGAGCCACCTTTTCTGCCTTTTCATCTGTGCCAAAAACTTTTCACGCAATCCCCTTTGAATTCTAAGGCCTTGGTGGGTTTTGACTAAATGGACCATTCGTGAATTTAATAAACCACTTATTTTTGAATTAGTGATGGGGGGAATTATCTGTGATTCGAGTTTTTGCGCGGACCATTCTTCGACTACTGATGGATATGGATCATCACTGATAATGAGCCATGAGTCGCGAGAGTATTTAGTGATAAGATCAAAATAAAGGGCTGTCTCTTTTTTGAGTGAATCCGGAATCTTCAGTGATGCAGGGATTCGTTTATCATGGTCTGACAAAATAAATCCTCTCGTGAGATCAAGGTTCAGTGGCCCACTAGGTGATTTTGCTGGCATCATAAAGGTAATTGCGCTTAGTCCAAGAGGTAAGTCTGGTCCCAAGGAGGGTAGGTATGGTTGGGTATCAAACTCACGACCAGCATCAATAATGTTCGTTGATTTTGGAGCAATAAGGCCAATGATCAAAAAAATAAGAAGTCCCGAAATCACTATAAGCCCCGTTGCAGCCAACTGCTTTTGCATTGAAGGTGTGGGTAGTTTTTTCATTTGAGATCTTGGTTTTGTCATCTAATTGAGCCTCAAAATCCCTCTTAGTTCATTGGGATTTATGGGGTTTAAATAGTGCAATTTGCCAGCCAGAAAGCTGGCTATCGATTAAGCTGTTTGATCAGAATGATTTGGACTTTTTTCTCTTTCCATAGTTCGAATTTTTTTAAGACGGTGTTCAAGACCTTCGAGTTCCAATTGAAGCGCATAACCTTCTTCTTCTAATTTCAAAAGCGTGTGGTCAATTGCGGAGCGTTCTGTTCCATTGGCAGACAGGGCTCTCAATTGAAGGCTTTCAACTTCTCTTTTAATAGACTCAAGTCTTCGGTTCAAATGATGTCGGTATTGACTAAATTGTTGAAGATTGCTTTTAAGTTCATCAAGGCTGCTATGAATAGCCTGGTGGTGTTCATCGAGAAGTTGTGAATCTTGATTGTGTTCTAAAATTCCCTCCAAAATTAGGTTCCATCCTGTTTTGAGGGGGCTCTTAAGACGATTCCTGTCGTCTTCCATATGTTTCCTTTCAGTTATAGGACTCTTCCTCGAAGCTGAAGTACAAAACGATATACGCTAGTACTGCAAACCCGAACGAGCCCAATGATAGAAGGATGGTCGCAAATCTAACAAGACCAACCTCCCACTGCATCTTCTTAGCTAGTTTACCACAGACACCTAGCAGTCGGCGATTAAAGGCTTTTTCAAGTTGATCCTGGCGCGGTAAGCTAAGGGCTAAAATGATGTAAACACCTAGACCAAAGCCATAAAAGAATATTGCACCAAGCCATAGTATACGTACGAGAGTTGGATTAAATTCAAATGACTCAGCCATCCCTCGACACACGCCAGCGAGATAACCCTCTTTTGATCTGTAAAATCGAACTGGTGGATTAACTTTTCCAAAATGAATCTCACTCACATTAACCTCCAAAAAATCTTAGGTTTAATCTCATAAAAAGTGTGCCGTAAGTAGCAAATCTTTTCCAAGCGAAGACATTTCAAAGGGACTCAGTTTTACACTGTCTTTAAGACTATCGATGGAAACTAGTTCTGATGCCCAGCTCAAGCCATTAGGGCACCCAATTATCATTGGAGCTTGAAACAAATAAATTCGATCTGCAGCCTTTTGGTTAATGAAGGAACTGATGGTTGCACCCCCGCCCTCTACAAGGATTGAACGAATACCGTGCTTCCAAAGATGGGTTTTTACCTCAGGTAGGCTGAGCGCGTTTGAGTTTGGGAGTGCCGTTGCTTTAATGATATTAATTCCCATGGCCTCTAGTCTTTGGGTGTTTATAGTGTTTCCAACAACCCAAAAGACTTCACTAGGACGATGATTAGCTAAGAGATTTGAGCCAGAGATTTTATCAATACCTCTTCCTTTTGGATCGAGAATCACTGCTTTGTTGGCCTTGGAAGGAAAATCCTTATGGCGAATATTCAGAGAAGGGTTGTCAATGAGGAACGTGTTCACCCCAACAAGCATAGCATCATGATAAGCCCGCAAAAAGTGAGTCTCTTCCCGAGCTTCAGGGCCGGTGATCCATTGGCTTTGACCATTCTTTAAAGCGATTCTTCCATCGAGGCTTGCGGCCACTTTGATGCTAACAAAAGGAAGCTGTGCGCGCATATTTTTCAAGAAGTGCTCGCAGACGCTTTCGAGTTTGTCTTGCTCATGATTGTAGTGAGTCGCAATGATGCCAGCGGCGCGAATAACATCTGCCCCTTTTCCCTGCACAAGCGGATTCGGATCATACAAGCCAAAGATCACTTCCTTTAAAGGCAATTTTGCTAAAGCCTCCGCGCAGGGTGGTGTTTTCCCGTGGTGCGCACAGGGTTCAAGAGTTACAAAAACACGAGCCCCTCTAAGGCTCTCCATTGTCAGGCCTTTAAGCGCGTTGATTTCAGCATGGGGGCCACCACATTTTTCGTGGTAACCAATTGAAAGCAAACAATTATTGTTGTCTAAAATAGTGCAGCCGACGGCGGGGTTAGGGCTAACCCAACCCAGGCCTTTGCGAGCTACTTTCATAGCTAGAGCCATAGCCTCTTGATCCGTTAAAGGCTGGCCAATTTTTACTTCGACCATGATTGCCAATACTCAGGGACTTCGACATCTTTGAGGGGCGAATCCACAATGAGTGGATTCCAGGTGTCAATCATGACGGCATACTCATCGGTCTGAGTTTTGGTACCGATGCTTTGTACTGCTTTGGGATGGGGTCCATGGGGGAACCCCGCCGGGTGAAAACTCATCATTCCTGCATGCAGATTATCGCGGCTAAAAAAGTTTCCATCATGATAAAAGAGCACTTCATCATAATCGATATTTTGATGATAAAATGGAACTCTTAAGGCGTCGGCATCGGATTCAAGAGGGCGTGGTAAGAATGTGCAAACTACAAAACCATTGGCGGCAAAAGTCGTATGTGCACTCGGTGGTAAGTGAACTCTCGCGCTCAACATCGGCATTAAATCGCGAACATGTAAAGTGACAGGAAAGTAATCGCCCTTCCAACCAATGGTGTCATAAACACAATCGGTGTACTTGAAGTTAGTGATTTGATCCTGGCGTTTAACGGATACTTGAATTACCTTCAGTTGGCGGTCTTTTAATAATTGATCACGCGTCGCTAAATCTGGAGTTCCAAATGCGGCAGGATCATAAAAAGCATTTCTTCCGACCATACCTCGTTCAGGTTCACGATACATACCTGATTTAGACTCAATCACTAGGAACTGACAAACATCAGTAGGAATAAAAGTGTGCATCACGCATTTTGGCATTAAAATGTAAGAACCTTTTTCAAAGGTTAACAACCCATATTCGGTGATAATGGAGCCGGCGCCTTGATGGCAAAAATATAGGGTTTCTCCATCGGCATTGCGAATTGCTTGTTGAGTCTGTGCAGAACTGGGAGTGGTCCAAAAATTATAAACCACCACATCGTTATTGTATAAAAGTCTCTGCCAAATTTCTGGTTTCTGTGGCATTTTCACCAAATCAAATAATTGGGGGCGTAAAGGGCCATCAATTTCTATCCAGCGGGTACTCGGTTTTTCTTTAATTAAATGGGAAACTGGACCAAAAAAGCCTTTTCTGCCCTGCTCCTCTTCAAAGTGACCTTCCGGTATGCCTTTGTGGCCCTGAGTGGTAAAACGGCCTTGGCTGTGTTGAAACATATAGCACCTCCCCAATCAAAAACTGTAATAAGTTCGCATCGAATATTGTTTGATCTGAGGGAGTGCAGCAATGCTTTATGCGTCAAATTCCCTCCCTTGCTCAAGGGTAGTCCGCTCAAATAGGATAGAGGTGTAAACTTGCAAGGAGGCGAGTATGTCCCTGGAAATTACAACAAGTGAGAGAAACATTCGATTTGATCGGGTATGGGATATTGGTCCCGAGGAGCTGAGTAAAATTCTCAATAAAGTTTTAGTTATCGACGTTCGATTGCTTGAAGAAATTTCTGGCGATATAAATGCAATTCCAGGGGCTAAAGCTATTCCACTGATTGATTTGATTGATCAGACCTCTAACCTTCCTAAAGATAAGCCCATTGTAGTTACATGCAGAAATGGATGGCGTTCTGCCAAAGCTGCTGCGTTTTTAGCTCAACAAGGCGTAAATGAAGTTTATAATCTCAAGGGCGGACTGCTGCTCTGGAATGAGTTTGCCGCCAAGAGTTTTGAAATGAAAAATGAAGAGGAACTCAAAGGAGAATTAAAAGGATGCGAACTAAAGTCTACGTGAATCGAACTCTCAATCTGAAGCGCATTAAATACATCGGTCTTGATATGGACCACACATTAATCCGTTATAACTCTGAATCTTTTGAACAGCTTTCACACAATATCATGAAAGAAAAGCTCATAGCGAATAAGGGTTATCCTGAAATCGTGCGAGAGTTACCTTTTAAGTTTGACCAAGCCATTCGTGGTCTCGTCATTGACAGAAAAAAAGGAAATTTGCTCAAGGTGAATCGACACTGTCAGATTAGGGCCAGTTATCATGGCGCTCATCAGATTGATTTTAAAACTCAACAAAAAATGTATAAATCCACTTATATTGACCTGAGTGACACCGATTATATGGCCGTTGATACAACCTTCTCGATCTCCTTGGCGATTCTTTTTGCGCAAATCATCGATTTAAAAGATAGCCGAACGGATCTGCGGTTTCCTGATTATGCGGTCATTGCTGATGATGTATTGGGGGCCCTTGATGAAGGTCACCGTGATGGCACAATTAAAAATATTGTTCGCGATAACGTGACAAAGTTTATCGTAAAGGATGAGTCCGTTGTTCGTGGGCTTGAGACTTTTAAAAAGCATGGCAAAAAGTTATTCATTCTGACGAATTCAGATTTTTATTACTCTAAGCTTCTGCTCGATTATGCAATTAATCCATTCTTGAAAGATCATGCCACTTGGCAGGATCTCTTTGAGATTGTCATCACTTTTGCACAAAAACCAAAGTTTTTTTATGCTGACTATCGATTCCTAAAAATAGATCCGCAAACAGGTTTGATGTCAAATTTCGATTCAAAGCTGGGCCCTGGAATTTATCAAGGTGGTAACGCGGGTAAATTCACAAATGACCTAAGTGTACAAGGTGATGAGATTCTCTATGTGGGCGATCATATATATGGTGATATTTTGCGCTTAAAGAAAGATTGCAATTGGCGAACAGCGATGGTCATCGAAGAACTAGCTCAAGAAATGGTTTCTGATGAAAAAGCGGGTCCCATCAATCTAGAAATTGAGCAGCTTATGGATAAAAAAGAGCCTTTCGAGGATGAGCTTACTAGTATAATGACTTTAAAAATTGATCGAGGTTCTTTAGATGATGCTCGGGCTAATGAACTTCAAAAAATTATCACTGACGTCGATGGTCAAATTAGTAGTTTGATTAAAAAACAGCAACTTCTTTATAACCAGAACTGGGGTCAACTCATGCGTGCTGGAAATGAGGAAAGCTATTTTGCATATCAGGTCGATCGGTATGCCTGTGTTTATATGACTAAGTTATCGGATTTATTGGAGTTATCTCCAAGGATGTACTTTAGGGCACCAAGGCGTCCACTAGCGCACGAGATCGCATGAATTTCAGCTCCCGGGCTCAAATTAAGGAATCAAGCTCTAAGGAAAAGCATTGACAAGGCTGAAGCGTAGTGGCAATTAATCGAATCTTCGTGCGGTATTTGGAGGTTCGAAATGTACGCAGTTATTCGTACAGGCGGAAAACAATATAAAGTTCAGCCTGGTGATGTTCTTAAAGTAGAGAAAATTGAACAAAACTTAGGGTCTGAATTTGATTTGACCGATGTCCTTATGGTTGGTGGCGAAAAGCTACACGTAGGTCAGCCCGTTCTTCAGAATGCTAAAGTAACTGTTGTTGTTACTAAGCAAGCAAGAGCGCCTAAAGTTATCGTGTTTAAGAAAAAACGTCGTCAAGGCTATCGTAGAACACAAGGCCACAGACAGTATTTCACTGAGCTTTTCATCAAAGCAATCACGGCTCCAGATGGACAGACAGTAAAAACAGATAAAGAGCCTAAGATCTTTGATGCTGAAGCTAAAAAACAAGCTAAACAAGAAGCTAAGGCTGAATCAGTTGAAGCAAAAGCAACTGGCGCCAAGAAAAAAGTAGCTAAGACAGCGAAAAAGAAGACAACAAAAAAAACGGCTACCAAGTCCACTAAAAAAGTTGGAACTGCTAAAAAAGCCGTAACTAAAAAGAAAACTACTAAAAAGACTAAGTAAGAGGTGAAGCATGGCATCGAAAAAAGCCGGTGGTAGTACCAAGAACGGCCGCGATAGTGGTGGCCAAAGGTTAGGCGTAAAAAGATTTGGTGGTGAAAAAGTTCTTCCTGGAACTATCTTAGTTCGTCAAAGAGGAACTCAGTACCTTATGGGTAAGAACGTAAAAATGGGACGCGATCATACTATCTATTCTGTTGTTGAAGGATTAGTTAAGTTCGAGCGCCACGATAAGCAGAAGTTTCGCATTAGCGTTTATCCAGCTGCTTAATTAAGTTCGATAATTACTTTGTAATAAGGGAAAGGGAGCCAAACGGCTCCCTTTTTTGTGTATGAAATTTGTAGATGAAATCCAATTAACGATAGCTTCTGGAAAGGGTGGTCAAGGTTGTGTGAGTTTTCGTCGTGAGGCGATGACTCCGCGAGGTGGCCCTGATGGTGGCGATGGCGGTCGAGGCGGTGATGTTATTCTTAAGGTCGCTCCTCATTTAAATTCTCTTGTGGATTTCCGAGCTCATAAAAAATATGCCGCTCAGGATGGTCGTCATGGCAGTGGCGCCAATATGAGTGGGCAAAATGGTGCTGATCTGATTATGCAGATCCCTCGAGGAACAATTGTTCGTAATCTTGATGGCCATGTGATTGTCGACTTCACAGATGTTGATGAATTTGTGTTGCTCAAAGGTGGGAGGGGTGGAAAAGGTAATACCTTTTTTAAGACTAGCGTTAATCAAGCCCCTGATCATGCGCAACCCGGTGAACCCGGTGAAGAGATTCAGGTTCTTCTTGAATTAAAATTGATCGCTGATGTTGGTATTATTGGTTTTCCCAATGCAGGTAAGTCGACACTTATCTCGAGGATTTCGGCAGCAAGACCAAAGATCGCTGATTATCCATTTACAACTCTGACTCCAAATTTAGGCGTCGTCAAAGTTGGTGATTATCAGTCGTTTGTTGTGGCGGATATTCCCGGCTTAATTGAGGGAGCCAGTCATGGGCACGGTCTTGGAATTCAGTTTTTAAAACATATTGAGAGAACTCGTTTATTTGTCCATTTGCTGGATGTTTCAGGGTTTTCCGGACGAGATCCTCTTGATGATTATAAAGTGATAAATAAAGAACTAGTTACCTATGACGAGCTCAGTCAGGGTAAGGAAGGGTTTTATCCTTTAGCGGTTCGGAAGCAAATAGTTGTATTCAATAAAGTCGATGCTATATCGGAAGAGGATTTAGAGGCTCTTAAACGGCGATTTAAAAAAGCGTTTGCTCTTGAGCCGATGGTGATTTCTGCGGTGACGGGAAATGGCGTTAAAGAACTAGTAACTATAGTTGGCCGTGAGATTCTAAATCCAGAGGAAGGCTCAAATGCGTAAAATTGGTATTTTTGGTGGTAGCTTTAATCCGCCCCACATTGGTCATGTTAATGTTGTAACAACTGTTCAGAAAAAGTTAGGTCTGGATCTTGTTCATATTATTCCCGCAGCTCAAAATCCACTCAAGCATCCCATTGAAGGAGCTACTCCAGAGCATCGCCTTGAGATGACTCGCTTGGCTTTTTCAACTTACGGCGATAAACTAATTGTTGATGATCGAGAGATCAAACGTGGCGGCAAGAGCTATACGATTGATACTTTAAAAGATCTTGTTACTCAGTACCCAGGGGACGAACTTTATTTGATTATGGGCTACGATGCCTTTGAAGAGTTCGGCTCCTGGAAAGATATCGGTAAAATTCTTGAGCTCACAAACGTGATTGTTGTGAGCCGACCTGGTGGTGAGTTTCCAGAGTCAAAAGAGGCCCTTCCTGCGTTTATTCAGCCCTATACAAAAGATTTTGATTTCAACATCGTGGAGCTCAAGTCCGGAAAAAACATACAGTTTTTGACCCTCAAAGACATTGAGATTTCAGCGGCGGATCTTCGTAAAAAAATTCGTGCGCAAAGAAACACAGAAAAGTTTTTACCACTTTCGGTTGAAAGCTATATTAAAGAACATCATATCTACAAGACTATTGGTCCAAAGGTTGGTGATTACGAAAAGTTCACTCGTTTCTGCGCGGATTTTTTGAATTCTAAAAAAGCCATCAACGTCAGAGCCTTTGATCTTAGAGAGCAAGTTGCTCCAACGGAATTTACTTTGATTGCGTCTGGCACCAGCACAAGGCATTCAGGCAGCTTAGCTGAAAATCTGATTCAGGCTGTGAAAGATGAGTACGGTGTATATCCGCAAAGTCTTGAAGGTCTTTCAGAAGGTCGATGGGTTCTTGTGGATTATGGTTCATTGATCGTTCACGTATTCTATGATTTCGCTCGTCAGGAGTATCAACTTGAGCAATTGTGGAAGCAAGGCAAAGAGCTAACTCTCGCCTAGATTTACAAGCAATTATTCTAATTTAATCGTTCCCTTCTTCGAGAAGGGAACACTGAATATTCCAAGCTTCACGGCCCCACTCAAATCATAATCTTTCGATAATCTCTTATTCAGAGCACTCACTAACAAGTTCCCAAGGGATTGATATTTAAAGTTCAAAGGAACAACAACAGTGTTTGAGCCACTGGCTGGAATTTCAACGCCTTTATCAAAGGTACCAGAAGTGACCTGTTCGCCGGAAAAATTCAAAGCATAGGTGATTTGGTTCAGGGACAAAGGAATTGGATTTGGGTTATCCACCGCCAACTCCAAATCTAAAGAAACATCCTGTAAACTAAAGTTAGTGACGTTTAAAGATTTCACGGAAACCGTTGGATCTTTCAGAAGGTCGCCGGTTAAAGACGCGCATGAACTCAAAAAAAACAAGCCTGTAATTAAGGTTGTTGATAAACAAATATAAATCAGCTTGTGAAGCATAATCGCCCCCGTTACGTCCATGAAATTGATAGGTAAAATTTTTCGGTCTGCTTAATTACAGTTCTTTTCGAAACTGCTGTCTACTATTAATTATTTAAGGCCAGCATGAATTAAGAAATTTTTAACCTTATCGGCAGTGTTTGAGAAACTTGAAATACTCATTTCAAGGCGCTCCGAAACAATCCGTGCATTTTGCTGACTTCGTAATAGCCAAAGGCCTAAGCTTCCTGCCAAATCTTCGGAATCAAAGTTCGATGAAAACCATCTAAGTTCATGGGGGTCCTTGATTGTCGTAAGGTCAATATCTCCATTCAATACCATGATGTGATCAAAGGAGAGACTACCGATAATATCACTGCCAATCAATTTTACCCCTTGTGATGCTGAAACGGGGTTATTTACAATATGTAGTGCAGGCTTTAGGCGTAACTCACGTCTAGCCAATTTCAGAGAGGTAGCTGCAACCTCAGTATCAAGTAAGTCGAAAGTATTTTAGCTAAAATCCGTCGAGAATCAGTTTCGCTCGTTTCAGGTCTGACTCATATTCGGATTGTACCTTGTGGACTTTTGATTACTAGTGTTTGTGCGGTGATCTGTCTTGTTGATGAAAATCGTCGTTTTTTATAAACTTCAATATCTGAGGCAATTTCAGCTGGAACTTGAAGCCAATCCGTCAGCTCTACTCTTTTGCCGATATGGCTATTAACCGACTTTGAAGACTCTCCATGGTCTCTGAATTTATAATGGATACTCGATGGCACGACTAAGTTGGGCCAATCCTGATTTTGGACTTCATTCATATAATTAATATATTCACCAGTCTTTATGTGTTCAAATTCACCGCGTGCAAAATGATAATCTTCAGTCTTAGAAGTTAGGGGACGCAATTGCGGGAGGTTGGGGTCGTTAAGTTCTTTTGATAAAAGCAATTTATCGGCAAAGTTATCGCCATACACAAGCTCATGATTATTGAAAACCAAGTCGTCAACTCAGTAGAAAATTAGGTGTGACAAAAAGTATTTGGTGAGTAATTTGTTTAACTTCAACTTAATATTTGAAAGTCTTATGGGATTATTATTTCTAGATCTGCCGAAGTTTTTAAATTCATCGCCCTCACCGTATTCTGTTCAATGATCAATGCGAGTCTGGTGCCAACTTTGAGGTGCTAAGGATTGTTAATTTAGTGTGGTCTTTATTTAGAATCCCAAATTTTAAAGGCCCGTAAACTCTCTTTTGGCCTATTTGGCATTGGGCAGAGATTTGGAACTTGCATCCCAAATCTGCCTCTATCGAAAATCACAAGATCAAGTTTGCGTATAAACTAAAAATGATTATTACTCATTTATTACTTATCAATGAGCATTTGGCTTTGGAAGGAGCCTTGTTGGCTAGTTCAGGAGTTTGACTTGCTGTGAATTCAATATATAAGTCACTCCCTTCAGAAACAGTTCTGTACGCGTATTGATATTCCAGCCAATTAATTTTAGTCCATCCAGATCCACTTGATCCGCCGAAGGATTCATTGTCGAAATTCACGCTAAGATGAAGCGGCATCATTTCAAAAGTCCCGATCCCGTTGAAAGACGTGAATTGAGCCACCGCCTCACACCTTTCTGTTCTGCACATCGGATAGATATAAAATTTATAATGAGGCGCCTCCCAGTCACGAGTATTTTCAAAACGAGTATCACAATAATAATACTGTTCCACTTTATCCAAGGGTGAATAAGGTGAATTGATCGGATCCTGCGAAGCGATTTTTCCGACAAAATATCGGGCGAATCGCGAGTCAGAATGACCTTCGTGTCTCAGTGAAAAGTAGAGTATTTCATGAAACATTAAGGCGCTCTGATCAATAGGACGCATTTGGTTCCAGAGGTCAGGATCTATCAACAGAACTTTATCGGTATAGAAATGAGCGACTTGTTTTATTTCGCAACCTTCTGGCACTACGGGCTCAAGAGAATCATTTACGGGCAACAGTTTATTCCCTGATTTAATAAACTGCACATCTCCTTTTTTAGCCAAAAAATCTTTGACCGTATTTTTTAACCCCTCCCGACTGATAGATTCCTGAGGGTGATAAGCATAATCAGCGTATCGACCCGAAATATATTCGAGAGATTCCTCTTCGTTTAGATCTCTGGGCGCTGGAGCAAATCGCCAAATTGCTTCGGCCTCAAAAAGATCCAGAAGTTGTCCATGATGGGGGCTGCTGCGGTCAGTACAAAAAATTCCACGCCCGCCCACTATGTTTATGCTTTTGATTTTTATCCATTGATTGCCGATTATTGAGTAGTCGAGCCATGTTATCAAAAGAGCGATGTCTTTAATGAGTTTCGTTTATTTAAAGGCCTGTAATCGCTCTTTGAGTTTGGTCCAGCGCTTGTGTTTTTTTGCATTTTTAAGAGCAATGCCCATCGCCTTTCTTTGGCCAACCACAATGACGAGTTTTTTTCCGCGAGTGATACCTGTATAAACCAGATTTTTCTGTAACAACATGTAATGTTGGGTAACGAGAGGAAGAATCACGACGGGGTATTCAGATCCTTGTGATTTATGAATAGTGATGGCATAGGCAGGCCGCAAAATGTCAAGATCTGCAAATTCAAAGTCAACCATGCGATCATCAATGTTAACTGTGGCTATTTGGTCTTCCAAATTTATGGAGTCAATAAATCCGATATCTCCATTAAAAACGTCTTTGTCATAGTCATTTTCGGTGACCATCACTTTATCGCCCACACCAAAACTATAGCCAAAGCGATCAATCTTTGCGATGGGATTCCCATTCAGAGCCTTTTGCAGTTCCACATTAAGGTTGCGCGCTCCGACCACTCCTTTTTGCATGGGACTCAGAATTTGTATGTCTTTGAGTGGATTATAGTTATATGCCGCTGGTAATCTCTGCTTGATCAGATGTAAAATAGTTTGAGCGACTTCTTCTGGGGTTTCTTTTTCTAAAAAGAAAAAATCACTGTGACGATGAGGTGCCAAATCGGGCATCTCACCGCAATTAATTCTATGCGCAATTTGAATGATTTGGCTTTCGGCAGCTTGCCGAAAGATCTGTGTTAGCGTGACAACCGGTATGACCTCAGAGTTAATCACATCACTCAAAAATTGCCCTGGTCCAACCGAAGGCAATTGATCAACGTCACCTACAATCACAAGCGCAGCGTGAGGAGGGATTGCTTTAAGAACGGAATTGGCCAACTGAATATCCACCATCGATGCCTCATCAATAAGAACAAAATCGGCCTCTAAAAAATTATATTGATTGTGTTTAAAGTCCCTTTTGGAAGGTTCAAATGCCAACATACGATGGATGGTCTTTGCTTCCATTCCTGTGCATTCGCTGAGGCGTTTTGCTGCTCTACCTGTAGGTGAACAGAGCAAAATTCGCATCCCTTGTTCATCAAGGTAATTAATTAAAGCTTTAGTTAAGGTGCTTTTACCTGTGCCTGGTCCTCCCGTAATCACACATATTTTGTTTGTTAGGGCGGTATGAATCGCAAGTTTCTGTAAGGGGGCAAGGATAATCTTTAAGTTTTTCTCTGTTTGGTGCAGACTCTGGTCTATGTCTTCAGGAAACGGCCAAGGTGTAGGGCCTAGCCGAAGAGTTGTCAGGAGTTTTGCAACAGACACTTCCGTTTTATGAATCGGGCGAGGGTACAAGCAGCGAAAAGTTTCAATCTCATCTTCAACTAGATCGCCTTCTTGAATTTCCAAAGATAGTGCCTCAGTCAAAATTGGTCCGTCGATCTCCAAAAGTTCCTCGGCTTCACGTAATAAGTGTTCGCGAGGATAGGCGCAATGACCATTACCCACACGCTCATAGAGGACGAAGGAGAGTCCAGCCCGGGCACGAACCATTGATTTTTTATCGATACCAAGATTGACGGCAATATGGTCTGCCGATTTAAAACCAATTCCGTTGATATCACGGGCCAATTGATAGGGATTGGCTTTCACTTTATCGATGGCACCTTCACCATAAGCTTTATAAATTCGCACCGCTTTCGAAGTTGAGACTCCGTGTGATTGCAGGAAGACCATTATATCGCGTACGATGCAGCTGTCTTTCCAGCTAGCGGTGATCATTTGTACGCGCTTGGGGCCAATTTTTTCAACCTTCAATAATTGTGAAGGGTCTTTTTCAATGATCTCAAAAACCTTTTCACCAAAAGCTTTGACTAATCTTCCTGCAAAGCTTGGGCCGATGCCTTTGATAAATCCAGAACCGAGATATTTCTCTATTCCTTCAAGAGTATTAGGTGGGATCAGTTTGATAGCTTTGGCTTTAAGTTGTTGTCCATAATCTTTATTATGAATCCATTCGCCCCAGCCAATCAGATGCTCCCCTGGGCTTACGGCGCTAACGTGTCCTACAACTGTCACAAGTTCGGAAAAGCCCTTCGCTTTGATTCGGAGAACAGAAAAACCGTTGTCAGTATTGTGAAAAGTGACTCGCTCCACGATGCCTTCGACTTTTGCGAGGTTCTCCTCGAGAGTCACTTCTCTACTCATAAACTTAAATTATTTTTCAGAAAGGAGATCCTTAGCGATGATCTTTCCAAGTTCAACGCCAGGTTGCTTAACAGTATTAATGTCCAATCGTTCTCCGATTGTAGCAACTACGAGTTCAAAGTACATGAACAGGAATCCAAGAACTTTTTCATTCATGTTTGGCACAGTTAGAGTTAAGTTGGATACGTTTTTCTGAGTTAAACCCATTTGTGTCGCTTGGGCCTCTGCTTTCAATAGATCGCCTAATTTCTTCTTCAACATTAAATCACCACAGGAGAAAAGCGTTTCATTGATTAATGAACCCGCGCTCTCAGATCCTTCGTGGCGCATGAACACTACGAATTTATCTTTTGCCCCATCAGCTATCTGTTGCAAAATAGAGTGTTGATCTGTGGGCCCCACGCAAGGAAGTGGAGTGCTCGCTCTTGCCGCCGGTTTATTTTTACGGTCTTCAGCTTTAGCGAGAGACTCCGCCCAAAGTTGTTGAATCCAAAAACCGAACTCTTTCAATAAATCAGAATAAGACCAGAAAACAGTGATCCACTCTTGTCTTGCAAAGCTTTGCTCACTTTGAGTGGCGAGTTCCGCAATCACCTCTGGAGAGTGAAGTGCTATTTCCGCGCCTTCACGGATTTCCTGAATGTTCAATCCCATGAACGCTGCAGGCAACATTCCAACTGGAGTAAGCACAGAAAAACGCCCACCAACATCCAAAGGAACCTCCAAACGAGGAATTTTGTGAGCATCAGCGAAGTCACCAAGTGGGCTTTTCTTTGGCTCAGTGATTACAATGCAATGATCCGTCCATTTTAAACTATGGGCTTTATAATATTGATTAACATAATCACCTTGAGTGAGGGTTTCTATTGTGTTTCCGCTCTTAGAAATAAGCGCCCAACAAACAGTAGTTAATTCATTTTTAAGGCAGTTTAATTGACTATCAATGGAAATTGGATCGACGTTGTCCCAAAAAATAACTTGGCGATCTGTTTTCGATTTTAGTGCTTCTTTGATGACGCGTCCACCGAGGGAGCTTCCGCCAATGCCAAGAACAATCATCGTTTTGTATTTGTTGCGAAGTTGTTTTGCGGCTTCTTCGCATGAGGTCCAGAGAGCATGGCGGCCTGGGAGTTGGTGAAAGCCAAGTGATTTATCCGCTTTGATGGTATCAATGGCTTTAAGGTTAAGGTTAAATTGTGAAGACTCTGTTTTATGGTAATGTGAATTAAATTTAATCATTGGGCCAAAATAGAAATCATGACCCTAAAAGTCAAGGAAGTGCCTTTTGGGAGAAGCATTTTACCCGGTTTAAGAAAGTGTGCTAAAAGATCTTGGCACGTTCGCTTTCTAAGGAGACAACCTCATGACCTTTAATAAACAAAAATTCTTCATTGCCCTTGTCTGTACATTGGTTGGCTGGGGTGTTGGTTATCAAATGGGCAAAAAAAAAGCGGAAGAGGATTTTGCCAAACAAGGAATGAACTATGGAATTTCCCAGTTTTTTGGAATTCCTTTTTCCAACCCCTTTGATGAACCTGGTAAGGGTAATAAGCCGCATTCACTTTGGGAACGGTTTTTTGGTAACAAGCATGAGTCAGAAGAAGGGGAGGTCGATGGTTCTATACTTGATAACCCATTCTCCTTATTTAGCGGACGTACGGGTCAGCCGAAGGTAAATACGCGAGAAGACGATAACTTTGTTTATATGGAAATCGATGTGGATTCGTTTGATAAGAATTCACTCAGTGCTCGTGTTGAAGATGACACCGTTATTATTGAGGGAAATCAAAAGTCTGAGGATCAAGGTAGTTCGATGAGTTCTCACTTCTATCAGTCTTTTCCAGCGCCGGCGGGAACAGATCCTTCTAAAGTGGATATGAGTCACGAAAACAATAAGTTAGTCCTCAAGTTTCCCAAAATCCAAAGGAAATGAAATGTTAGAAGCTAATTCAGCAGTCAGCATAAAATTAGAATCTTCATGGAAGTCCACTCTAGATCACGAATTCACAAAGCCATATATGGCAAGCTTGAGGGCTTTTTTGTTGAAGGAAAAAAAAGCGGGAAAAACAATTTTTCCTCGAGGAGAAGAGTATTTTGCTGCTCTCAATACGACTCCCTTTGACCAAGTAAAAGTGGTGATTATCGGTCAGGACCCTTATCACGGTCCTGGGCAAGCACATGGACTTTGCTTCTCAGTGAAGCCAGGAGTTCCAGCTCCCCCCTCTTTAGTGAATATTTATAAAGAGTTAAAAAGCGACTTAGGGATCAATCCTCCCAGTCACGGTTATCTGTTGGACTGGGCAAAACAGGGTGTATTACTTTTAAATGCTGTTTTGACGGTTCAGGCGGGGATGGCAGCTTCTCATCAAGGAAAAGGGTGGGAACAGTTTACGGATGCAATAGTGCATGCATTAAATGATCAGAGAGAAGGATTGGTTTTTGTTCTTTGGGGTGCTTACGCCCAAAAGAAAGGTGCGTTCATTAACCGTCAAAAACATTTAGTAATTGAAGGTCCCCACCCTTCACCCTTGTCGGCTCATCGTGGGTTTCTCGGATCTAAGCCATTTTCAAAAATCAATGCTTACTTGCGTTCGCTAGGGCATGCTGAAATAGATTGGTCATTGAACCCAGTGGAGCAGCATCTACAATAGATTCCGCTGAAAAAGTCCAACTTCTGCGTTACCTTCGCTTCATCTCTCACTCAACGTAGGGGAGCTACGCCTCGTTCGATCTGAAGCTTGGTGCCTTGAATTTGGTTCTTTTTCAGCAGCATCTACAATAGGAAATTTTAGGCGATTTTATTAAAGTTAACAATTTTATGCAAAATGTAATATTTTGTAGAAATCTGTAAAATTCTTAAATGCTTATTTTGAAAGCGTGCTATTTTACTAAGGTCTTCGAGATCTGTTTAAGTTCCATAGAATCCTTTATTTGAGCCATTCTTAAAGACATTTTTAGGTTAACCAAATAGTTTTTTGTGGATAACTCGGTGGAATGGGTGAACATATCTAGCTCAAATCTTTAGGAATCTGAAATGAAACTGTCAAAGAGAGATGCTTTTTTAGGATACTCAAGGATACATTGTTGGAAAATCTTCTCAATATAGAGTGCTAGACACAATAAGTTGATTGTCATTCAATGGCAATTACATGAATTGAAAAGGGCAGTAGGGAGCATGTAATGTCAGGAAATATATTTGGGTCACGATTCTCTGTCATGACCTTCGGCGAAAGCCATGGAGTCGCGTTAGGTGCCGTTGTTGATGGGTGTCCATCAGGAGTAATTATTGATTCCACCCTCGTTCAGCGAGAATTAAAACGGCGTCGCCCTGGAGGCGCCTCTACTTCCACCAACGGAATCGTGAGTCCTCGCAATGAGTCCGACAAGTGTGAAATTTTAAGCGGCGTTTATGAGGGGCGCAGCCTTGGAACTCCAATTGCGATGATGGTTAGGAATACGGATCATAAGTCTGAGGACTATGATAGTGTTCGTGTCAAACCCAGAACTGGTCATGCTGATGATGTTTGGAAGAATAAATACCTTCACGTTGATCATCGAGGAGGAGGGCGATCTTCGGGTCGAGAAACTTTAGGGAGAGTGCTTGGTGGTGCGGTAGCCAAAATGTTTGTAACACAAACGTCACCCCTCTGTGAAGTTTCTGGGTTTAGCTTTCAAATTGGTCCTCTGAAATTAACTGAAGAAGACTACAATTTTATCAATACGGGTTTATATGTGCCTGATGATTTTTCGGCGCGGTTTCCATCGGCACGCCACCATGAAGTACGAGAACTTTTGGTGGAAGCGCGCACCCAAGGAGAAAGCTACGGGGGGATAGCTGAAGTTTGGATAAAGAACCCTCCTCCTAATTTGGGCCAACCGGTATTTGCAAAATTTAAGGCTTCCCTGGCGCAAGCAATGCTGAGTGTGGGTGCGACAGCAGGAATCGAGTTTGGGGATGGATTTTCTGCCGCAGGTGCAGAAGGTACTGCTTTTCACAGCGAAACGAGCTCGCAACTTCAGTATGGTGGAATTCGTGGGGGAATTACTACTGGTGAACTCATATCTTTCAAAGTGGCATTTAAGCCGACCTCCAGTGTACTTGATGTAGCAAAGCAAGGGCGCCATGATCCTTGCATTGTTATTCGTGCGATTCCAGTTTTAGAGGCCATGACTTGGTTGTGCCTCGCGGATCATTTGCTATGGGCAAGACAAGATCGTGTTTAAGTTAGCTGGTTAATAATACCATCAAGGACTTTATGGTTGAGACAACTTTGTTGCAGGGTTACCGTGGGAGCTTGCGTCGACGTTACAACATCATGAAAATTGTTAAATTGATTCATAAATGAATTGTGTTTATCAGCCCAATGCCGAGTAACAATTTCTGTGGGTGTGATTATAGTGACACCACTCGAGAATTCGGGCTTAAAAGGATTGTCGACTAAGAGATGGGCTTTCTCGCAGATAATTTCAAGAGAGTTTCTGCGTGGTGCAGAAAAGCTGCAAGTGAAGCTCGCGGATCGCCCCGCAGAGTATGTAAAAAAACTGGAGGCTTGGGTGTCTACGCCATCACCGTTTATCACACCCGTGGCATTAATTCTGAGGGGCTCTTCGTTAAAAATCGCCGTGATAAAATTAATTAAGTAGCAACCCACATCTCTGAGCGCGCCACCACCTTCCGCTTTTTGCAAACGAATGTTATTGGTATCGGAGAGTTGAAAATGGAAATCGCCATGAACGTGTAGGGTTTTTCCGAATTCGTTACTATGAATGAGTTTAAGAATGTTGGCGGTTTGTTCGTGGTGCCGGTACATAAATCCCTCGGCAAGGTGCTTTTTTTGGGAAGCCGCGACTTTTTGCAGTTCCGTAATTTCCGCGAGTGACATAGCGAGAGGTTTTTCACACAATACATGCTTTCCCGCATGTAATGCCTTTTGGGCCCACTCAGCGTGAGCCGTATTAGGTATAGTAATATAAATGGCGTCAACTTCAGGGTGATGAAGGAGTTTATCATAGTTTCCGAAGTGCATTTTGATTTTATGACTACTGGCAAATTCAGCCGAGCGATCAGCAGAGCGACTCGCTACGCCAATAAAGGAATTATTTTGCGAATTTTGAATCAGTGAAACAACTTTTTGTGCGATTCGACCTGTTCCTAAGACACCCCAGTGCAACATTCAGCTCCCCCAGTAAGTTGAGTCTGAATTGAACTCCAAATTTGTTAATGTCAATGTTTGTGTTCTTCTAAATAATCGATCAACGCATTTAAATTCGGCATGTCTCTCAATACTGAGTCTGGAACACGTACTCCGATTTCTTTTTCAACACGCGCCAATATATTCATAAAATCATAAGAATCTACTTCTGCCTGTTCGAACAGAGGGCGATTAAGATCCAGTTTTTTAAACTGAACTTCGGGAGCGACTTTAGCAAAAATACCACTCAATTGATTTTCAATTTCAATCCTTGTCACTGAATAGATTCCTTTCGATTTTACTTTTGAGGATTTGTAGAAATCTGGAGCCCATGATGCCATCACTCACTCTATGATCACCGCTGAGAGTGAAAGTGGCCCTATGGCCCGCTAAGAGTTGGCCATCCCTAATCACAGGGGCCTGATAAACACGGCCAATTCCTAAAATACCAACCTGCGGTGGGAAGATCACGCCAAAGACTTCTTCGACCCCCAGATCGCCAAGATTAGTAATGGTGAAAGTCGAATCAGAGAGTTCGCGCGACCGTAACTTCTGGTTACGGGCTCGGTCGATAAGATCATTAAATTCAACGGCCAGAGTCGACAGATCTTTTGTTTCAGTTTCCAGTAGTGCAGGGACAATCACGCCGTTGTTCTTTAGTGAAATCACAATCCCAAGATTGATATTAGGTTTAGCTTCAAACTTATCCTGGATAAAGTAACCATTGAAATTTGGAAATTCTTTTAAGGTGTCACTCACAATTTTAGCGAGTAAAGCAGGCAATAGGATTTTCTGTTCAAGGGGGCGGCGCTCGTTAAGAGCGTCAAGCTTCAACAACAAGGAATCCATGTCGGCGGTCATTTTGAGATAATAGTGGGGAATTTCTTTTTTAGATTTACTCATGGCTGCGGCAATGGCTTTGCGAACATTAATAAATGGTTCACTGGTGGCTTTTGGACCTTCCGTTTTCGGTAATGCGGACTCAACGTCCACGAGTTCGATCACTCCGTTAGGACCAGTGCCTTTAAGAGTTTTCCAATCAATTCCTTTTTCTGAGGCGAGATTTTTTGCTGCAGGTGAGGCCCGCGGTACTGATGGCTGTTTTAATGTCATAGTGTGAACAGGCATTTCCTCTGCGAGTTCAAGTTCGGCCATTAACCCACCCACAGGTATAATTTCTAAAGGGATAGCTTTTATTGAAGTAACCACACCGTCTTTAAAATTCTCCATTTCTACGGCTGCCTTTTGAGTTTCTATGTCAGCAATAATCTGACCCCTTTTTATTCTATCTCCAACCTTGATTCGCCAGTTGAGTAGTTTACCTTCAGTCATATCTGCACCCAGGGATGGCATTGTAATGCTGTAGTTCATTTTAAAATCTCCTGAATCAGAGTTTTGATTTCATCGACCTGGGGAAGAGTTGCTTCTTCAAGGTGCTTGGCATAGGGAACAGGAACTTCTTTCTTGCAAAGTCTCCGAATCGGAGCATCGAGATCGTAAAAACAGTTTTCAGTGATTCTTGCAATGAGTTCGCCAGAGAGACTTCCTGTTTGCCATCCCTCATCTACAATCAAAACTCTTTTGGTTTTACGGACGGACTCATAAATGGGTTCCATATCTAAGGGCCTTAGAACGCGCAAGTCAATCACTTCGATAGATAAATGTTGTTTACCAAGTTCATTGGTCGCCTCGAGGCACTTTTGCAGGCAACTGCCATAGGTGATTAGGGTGAGTTGATTTCCAATCCTTCTGACTTTGCTTTTAAAAATAGAAAAATTGGGTGAGAGTTCAGGACAGTCGTCTTCGCTATTTAGCATCATGACCTGTTCGAAAATCAGAACTGGATTTGGTTCGCGCAGCGCAAATGAAAGAGAGTAGCGGGCATCTTCAATGGTCGCAGGGGTGATAATAATAAGACCAGGAATGTGGGCATACCAGCCTTCCAAGGAGTTCGAATGCTGGGCCGCTAGTTGTCGACCGGCCCCTGTCGTCATGCGAATGATAATGGGGACATTTAATTGACCTCCCGACATATGCGAAAAAAAAGCAGCGGAATTCATGATTTGATCCAAGGCTAATAGACTGAAATTAACCGTCATGATTTCGACAATTGGATGGAGCCCGCCCAGTGCGGCACCGATTCCTGCACCTACGAATCCACCCTCGGAAAGGGGGGTATCGCGGACTCTTTCAGGACCGAATTCTTGCAGAAGACCTTTGCTTACGGCATAGGTGCCACCATAAGCGCCGACGTCCTCGCCCATTAAAAAGGTTTTTGGGTTGTTGGATAAGGCTTCGACTAGTGAGCGCCTGAGGGCTTCACGATAAGTCATTTTCATAGTGAGCCTCCAGGAGCATAAACAAAACTCATTAAGTCGTCTGCAGTTTCCAAGGGAGATTGTTCGGCAAATTCGCAAGCAGTCGTAAGTTCCTCTTGGGCATCGGTTTCAATTTTCTGAAACAATTCGTTCGTCAGAAATCCTGCAGTAATAAGTTGAGCCTTTTTATTTTCAATGGGGCAACGTTTTTTCCAGTCTGCCACTTCTTCTTTACTTCGATATAGTTCGGGATCAAACATTGAGTGCGGCCGAAATCTATAAGTTCGAAACTCAATAAAAATAGGTTGTTGTTTGGCAAGAGTGTGATTAATCGCCTGACGAGTACCTTCAACGACGGCGTCGACATTCATGCCATCAATCGAAATCGAAGCCATTTTGTAGCCCTTCGCTTTTTCAGTGAGGTTTATTTGCGCTTCGTGACGGTCAAGGGCTGTTCCCATCGCATAGAGATTATTTTCACAACAAAAGAGAACTGGTAGTTTCCATAGGGAGGCAAGGTTCATGGATTCGTGAAATTCTCCTTCAGCCACTGCGCCATCACCAAAGAATACGAAAGTAAGGCGACGTTCATTTTGTGCCTTTGCAGCGAGGGCCAGACCAACAGCATGAGGTATTCCTGCTCCGACAATGCCCTGTCCTCCGAAAAACCGATGTTGCTTGGAAAAAAGATGCATCGACCCGCCTCGGCCACGGCAACAACCCGTCTTCTTACCATACATTTCCGCCATGATTTCTTTGGCAGGAACTCCTTTGAGTAAGGCATGCCCATGGTCCCTGTAAGTTGCGACAACGTTGTCTTGTGGGTGTACTTGGCTCATTACTCCGGTAGCCACAGCCTCTTCGCCAATGTATAGATGAAGGAAACCGCGAATTTTTTCTCGAGTATAAAGTTCGGCACAGATTTCTTCCATGCGCCTTATACGGATCATATTTGTAAGCAAAGTGATCTCGGTGTTACGATCCATAAAATCTCCTCACGGGTTGGGTTCAAGGGTTGAGGTATCGCCTTCTGGAAGTCCAAGTTCACGAGCCTTTAATAATCGTCGCATAATTTTCCCGCTCCGGGTTTTTGGCAATCCAGATACGAAAGCTATGTCTTTAGGAGCTACCGCAGGGCCCAGCTTCACTCGTGCGAGTCCCAAAATTTCCATTCGGAGATCCTCAGAAGGGACCGCATTTTCTTTGAGGGCAACAAACGCTTTAATGATTTCACCAGCGACGGGATCTGGTTTACCTATGACGCCAGCTTCTGCAACTAAGGGATGTTCCATGATGGCATTCTCCACTTCAAAGGGGCCAATGAGGTGTCCTGACGATTTAATGACGTCGTCGGTGCGCCCGATAAACCAGTAGTATCCATCTTCATCGAACGTCGCTAGGTCACCTGAGAGGTACCAGTCACCTTTAAAACATTTATCATAGCGCTCAGGATTGTTCAGATATCCGCGAAACATCGCGGGCCACCCTTTTCGCAACGCGATCTCACCCTCTTCATTGGGGTTAGTCACAAACGTCAGATTACCCTCTGGCGTTGTTCTGACTAATCGCACTTCAATTCCAGGCAGAGGGTGGCCCATAGATCCTGGGCGTACTTTTGTTTTTAGAAAATTAGCGATCATGATGCCGCCAGTTTCTGTCTGCCACCAATTATCATGTACATTTATACGCAAAACTCTGCGCGCCCATAGAATGACCTCTGGATTCAGGGGTTCTCCGACACTGGCAACAAAACGAATTTTATTTAAATTAAAATAGGTTGGTAGAGCATCGCCCTGTTTCATGAGCATGCGTAAAGCGGTAGGAGCGGTATACCAAACATTTACATCAAACTCCTGGAGGATTCGGTACCATCGATCTGCTTGAAATTCAGCTTCGTCAATTAGAGCCGTAACTCCATTAAAGAGGGGTGAGAGGATTCCATAAGACATCCCGGTCACCCAGCCTGGATCTGCCGTACACCAAAAGATATCTGAGGGCTTTAAATCGAGGGCCATTTGCCCTGAATATAGATGGTAGATAGCGGCTCCATGCACATGAACGGCCCCTTTAGGTTGACCGGTTGTTCCGCTAGTGAAATGTAAGAGTGCAGGAGTTTCTTGGTCTGTCGGTTCCACAAAATCGTTAAACATTGTAAAGTTTTGGTCATCGCGAATCCAGTCCGGATTGAGGTCGGCACTAGTGCGCTTCAAAAGATCGTGAAAATCAATGGCTCCAGGTATATTTTTAAGTTCACCACTATCATCGATGAGGATCAGGAATTCAAGCGAAGGCAGTTGCGATCGAATAGGTTCGATTTTTCGCTTGTACAGCGAGGCTAGCGAAAATAGGACTCTTCCTGATCCCTTGCTGATTCTCGTTTGAATTGGTTCAGGGCCGAAGGCCGAAAATAAAGGTGAAAACACAGTGCCTCGTTTCAAGGAGCCTATCGCAGCAATGTAGAGCGCCGGCAAACGGGGTGATAGCGCAAATATACATTCGCCTTTTTTGAGGCCCAGCTTTTTGAGGGCCAAAGAAAATAGATGACTTTGTCGATCAAGCTCTGCAAAGGAAATATCTTCTATGGCTTCGAGCACTTTGGGCCAATCTTTTTTTATAAATCGCAGAGCAGTCTTATTGTATGCCAGAGCTCCTCGATGGACTGAGGTTGCTAACCAACCCATGTTTATAAGCCCTTTGTGTTTACTTATGAACGCGCTTGAAGCATTGCTCCAGGACCAATTCGTTTTCATGATGCCCCCACGATAGGTACCCTGCCTTGTAAAGTATGCCTCCGCTTAATGGTGGGCAAAGAAAGTTCGAAATAAGGGACTTTAATGGCAAGCAGAGCGTAGATGGTGTGACAGAATGGCCAAATCGCTTGAGGCTGTGTAGCTATATTTTAGTCCAGTCACTATAAATCTGTGCCACTTTGAAATTATCAAATTTGGATTTTTTTTATGAGTACAACTTGACAGATTTTCATGTGACCCCACAGTTATGGTAAAAATAGAAGAAAATTAATAAACACTTTTCATTTGAGAATTATTTAAATGGGAGGAGATTATGAAATATTCCATCTATAACAGATTGTCGCCGCCAGTCCGATAAAAGTATATAAGCACAAATAAAAAATGTTTAATAGATTCAATGTGAATTAATGAGGTTGCCTTGTGCAGGGAGGAGCACGCTAAAGCTTACTTATTGGTTTAAAATAACAATAGTTTTATGTAAAGTATCGGCTACATTTGCTCAATTTAATACCAGGCCCTTGCGGGCTAACAACTATAGCTTGGACAAACCGTAAGGTTGAGATTTTCAATTATTATTGAGGGAAAGGAGTTGTTATGGAAAGCCTTTGGATTATTTCGTTAAATACAATTGTTTCATTGATTGTCACCATAGCAGTAGTTGCGGGATATCTTCTGATTCTCGGAGCTCCAGTTTTTGGATTTTTCCTGGGAATTGGACTTGTGGTTCATCAAGCTATTAACTCTAATAGCTTTAGCAATTTCAGGCCCAAAAATAAGAATCAAATCGGTTCAGTAAACGAAAACAGAAGACCCAAGAAGAACTATTTATGGGGAAAGAAACGTTGGGTCTTCGGCTATCAATAAAATAAAAAAAAGGAGGTTAGATATGAGGTTAAATGCAAGATCTTGGCCCATAAATAGGCCAAGGCCAAGTTTGATTGAAGAAATGGAGCACTTTTTCGAGGATATGAATTGTGATGTTGAATCAAAACTAACTACCGATCCATAGCTTGATTCGTTTTAAGAAAGCCTTAGTACTTTGGCAAAATATTGTTTTCAATAAAAAGTTTCTGAATAAATGAATGAATCAGGAGGGGCAGGGTTGGCCCCTCTTGATTCCATGCCTGCAAAAATTCTTTGCTGGGTGGGCGTGACTCAGAAACCCATTGTAAAGAGGCCCAGTCACTTTCTCCGTGTGCTAGAGGAAGGTGGCCGTGGCGCAGGCCATCTTTCCTACACCAATAGAAACCTTCAACTTCGTCCGCAAGTAGTCGCGATAGTAAACGAAAACGTGATATTTCTCCATTAAGAGTTTCCCAAACTATTAAATCCAAGTGCTCCCCTTCGAACCATCGACGAAAAATTGGGTGTTCTGACGGAGCTATAGTGATCTCAGCCATGCCCATGGGATTCCCCTCCACTTAAAGACAAGATTTTCAGTCAAATTTAGAATACACCTGGAACCAGCGATGGCAAAGGCAACGTCATTAATGAAAGAAAAACGAGAAATTTTAGGACTATTTGTACCAATAGGAGGTTAAAGCAACTCATAAACTAGGTTTAGGTACTGAGTTTAGTGGATTACTTAAGGGGGTGTTGAGAGCGTTTTAACTTCTTCAACAAATAAAAAATAATCATCAAGTTTGTTTACTATCTCCCAAGAACGAGCGTAGTCATGGCCAATTTTACCATAGAAAAAGTCTAACCAAGTAAACATGTCTTCTCGGTTTAGCTTGGTATAGACTAGTTCGGCTCTACATCAATAACGGGGGCAGTCAGGACTTTTGTTATACTTGGTTAAC
>CAZYOE010000019.1:0-44233 GCA_964648725.1 uncultured Pseudobdellovibrionaceae bacterium
GTGCTGGTTTTGTTGGTTCAACATGTGCTCACTGGGCAGCCGCTAAGGAACTGGGAGACGTGGTTTTGCTCGACATTAATGAAGGCGCGGCTAAAGGGAAGGCCCTAGACCTTTATGAGGCAGCACCTGTGGAGCTTTATGACTCTCGTATAGTTGGTACAAAAGAATACAAAGATATCGCTGGTGCGGATGTTGTTATCTTAACAGCTGGGCTACCTAGAAAACCAGGAATGAGCCGTGATGATCTTTTAGCAACGAATGCAAAAATCGTTAAAGCTTGTTGCGAAGGTATCCGTGAGTACGCCCCAAATTGTGTCTTGATCGTTGTATCAAATCCGTTAGATGCAATGGCTTATGTCGCTAAGCAAGTTACTGGCTTCCCTCGTGAGCGCGTTATCGGTATGGCCGGAGTGCTTGATACAGCTCGTATGAAAACTTTTATTTCTGAAGAACTTCAAGTGTCAGTTAAAGATATTCACGCGATTGTTCTTGGTGGACACGGTGATGATATGGTTCCTATGCCACGTCATTGTTCTGTGGGCGGCGTACCATTGACTGAAATTCTTCCTAAAGAAAAAATTGATGCCATTGTTGAGCGCACTCGTAAAGGTGGCGCCGAGATCGTTGGCTTACTGCAAACCGGATCTGCATTCTACGCACCGTCTGCTAGTGCTGTACAAATGGCGGAAGCAATTGTTAAGGACCAACGACGAATCTTACCTTGTGCTGTTGAACTTAATGGCGAATACGGAGTCAAAGGCCTTTTTGTGGGTGTTCTTTGTAAGCTTACAGGCAAAGGCTTGGAAAAAGTGCTTGAGCTACAATTGAATGAAACAGAAAAGGCAGGCTTGCAGAACTCAATAAAATCTGTTGAAGGGCTTGTAAACGCTCTTAAGACTTTGCAATATTAATTTTAACATACAAGGGTGATCATCCATGAACATTCATGAATATCAGGCAAAAGAAGTTCTTAGAAAATACGGAGTGGCGACCTTAAAAGGAAAAGTGGCCAACACTCCTGATGAAGCGCTGAAAGTCGCTCAAGAAATCGGTGGATCAGTTTGGGTTGTTAAAGCGCAGATCCATGCGGGTGGACGCGGTAAAGGCGGTGGTGTTAAGCTTGCAAAGTCTCTTGATGAGGTGAAAACCCTTGCAAGTCAGATTATTGGCATGAACTTAGTTACGCACCAAACGGGTCCAGAAGGAAAAAAAGTTAACAAAATTTTTATTGAGCAGGGCTGTAACATTCAAAAAGAATATTACGTTGCCGCCCTTGTTGATAGAGCTACTGGACGAGTGGCGATGATGGGTTCTAGCGAAGGCGGAATGGACATCGAGGAAGTCGCAGCTCACAATCCAGAGGCTATTAAAAAAATTGACGTGGATCCAGTAATTGGCTTGGGCGCATTTCAGGCAAGACACCTTGCCTATGAGATTGGAATACCTGCAGCAAACGTTAATAAAGCGGCGCAATTTTTTATGGCGCTCTACAAGGCGTTTATTGAAACTGATTGTTCAATAGCAGAAATCAACCCTCTTGTTTTAACTAAAGAAGGCGAAGTTTTTGCGCTGGATGCGAAAATGAATTTTGATTCAAACTCACTTTACAGACATTCAGACATCGTTGAAATGCGTGACTTGACCGAAGAAGATCCGACGGAAATTGAAGCCAGCAAGTATGAACTTGCTTTCATTAAGCTTGATGGAAATATCGGATGCTTAGTGAATGGTGCAGGTTTGGCGATGAGCACAATGGATATCATTAAAATTCATGGTGGCGCACCGGCCAATTTCTTGGATGTTGGCGGGGGAGCTAACAAAGAAAAAGTAACAGCGGCGTTCAAAATTATTTTAAAAGATCCGAATGTAAAAGGAATTCTGGTAAACATTTTTGGTGGAATCATGAAGTGCGATATCATTGCTGAAGGCGTGATTGCTGCTTCTAAAGAAGTGGGCCTTAAAGTTCCGTTAGTTGTTCGTTTACAAGGTACGAATGTGGAATTGGGCAAAAAGATTTTGGCAGAAAGCGGCCTTAATATTATTCCCGCAGACACATTAACAGATGCCGCACAAAAAATCGTTGGCGCTATTTCTAAGCATTAATAAGGAGACACCGTGGCCATTCTAGTAAATTCAGAAACAAAATTATTGGTTCAGGGTTTTACCGGTTCTCAAGGAACCTTCCATGCTGAGCAATGCTTGGCTTATGGAACAAAAGTTGTGGGTGGAGTGACTCCAGGTAAAGGCGGCACGACTCACTTGAATCTACCTGTTTACAATACAATGTACGAAGCAAAAGCTAAGTCTGGAGCCAATGCTTCAGTTATTTTTGTTCCACCAGCATTTGCTGCTGACTCCATCATGGAAGCCGTCGATGCAGGGATTGACCTTGTGATCTGTATCACCGAAGGAATTCCTGTTCTTGATATGGTGAAAGTAAAGCGATTCATGCAAGGTAAAAAGTCGCGGCTTATTGGGCCAAACTGCCCAGGCGTGATCACTCCAGGCCAGTGTAAAATTGGTATTATGCCTGGACATATTCACAAGCCAGGACGCATTGGAGTGCTTTCTCGCTCTGGAACCTTGACCTATGAAGCTGTTCACCAGCTAACGGGCCTTGGCTTGGGTCAATCAACTTGTGTGGGTATCGGCGGTGACCCGGTGAACGGAACTAACTTTATCGATGTTCTTGAGATGTTCCAGAAAGACAAGGACACCGATGCAGTTATTATGATCGGTGAAATTGGTGGAACGGCAGAAGAAGAAGCGGCCGAGTACATCAAGCGTGAATTTAAAAAGCCCGTTACTTGCTTTATCGCTGGTGCTACAGCACCCAAGGGTAAACGAATGGGTCATGCTGGTGCGATCATCAGCGGTGGCAAAGGAACTGCGGAAGCTAAGTTTCAAGCTCTTGAGGCCGCTGGATGTAAAATTGCCAGAAGCCCTGCTGACTTGGGAACGACATTAAAGAGTTCTTTGAAATAACTGAAGGCTTTTTAAGCAAAATTAGAGATGGGCTAGTTCATTAAGACAAATAAGTGTGACTTTTGTGCACAAATCGGATAAATGCGACTAGTCCAAAAAAATTAAAATAGGAGATACCATGGCAAAGGAACTTACCTTTAGCATTATTAAGCCAAACGCGATTAAAAAAGGCGTAATTGGTGATGTGATTGAAACTTTCGAAAAAAATGGATTGAAAATTGCGGCGGCAAAACTTTCTGTGATCTCTAAAGAAAGATGCCAAGAATTTTATGGTGAACACAAAGAACGTCCATTTTTTGGGGAACTTGTAAGTTTTATGACTTCTGGACCAGTGATGTTGATGGTTCTTTCGGGTGAAAATGCAGTACTTAAGAATCGTGAAATCATGGGTGCAACTGACCCAAAAAAAGCGGCCCCTGGTACAATCCGTGCTATTTATGGTGATAGCGTTGGTGAAAACGCAGTTCATGGAAGTGACAGCGCAGCGTCTGCAGCTCGCGAAATCGCTTTGTTCTTTGAAAAGCATGAAATCTGCAACGATTGATTGATGAGCCCAGCTGAAAAGTTGAACTGAGGCTGGGAATTCCCGGCCTCTTTTTTTTTGAACGAGCTAAGAAGAGCGCAATAGGCTCATTTACAATTAGTGATTTTGTTCCTTGCCCCCGATTGATGATCGCCTTATGTCTGATAGCCATGGAAAAACTCAAAGTTGGCGATCATATCGAAGTTAAAATCGAAAAACTCATCTTTGGCGGAGCAGGTTTGGCCCGCTATGAGGGACAGGTGGTTTTTGTCGATTATTCCGCTCCCGGCGATAAGCTCGAAATAGCGATCACACAGGCCAAAAAAAACTTTCTTCGCGGAAAAGTGGTAAAAATTCTCAGCCCTAGTGCGGACAGAGTCACGCCTGTTTGTCCTGTCTTTGGCCGGTGTGGTGGTTGTCAATGGCAACACGTTAGCTACGAAATGCAAATTAAGGCTAAACAAAATATATTGATCGATGTTATTAAGCGATTTTTTGCCAACGAGACCGTAGTTTTGGGAGCTTATGAGGCAAGCCCTGATCAGCTTCACTATCGCAATCGCATTCAAGTGAGAACCGATAATGGTGAGGTCGGTTTTTACAGTAAGGGGAGTCACGATCTCGTACCTATTGAGCGTTGTCCAATAGCTGAAGCCGCAGTTAATAGCGAACTTAGTCAGCTCATTAAATCAAAACCTCAAAATGGCAGATTTAGAATCCAAATTGGACTCGATGGTGTGGTTACCACCTCTGATTTACAAGAGAGTGAGGAGCCTCTTGGTTTTGCACAGGTAAACACCAAACAGAATGCTAAACTTCAAAAATGGATTCTAGATCAATACCAAAAGTTTGCGGGGACTCCGATTGTTGACCTTTATGGTGGCTACGGAAATCTTTCACTCCCTCTGGCGAGCGCGTATCCAAAGGTGAGCATTGAATCTGTGGAGTGGAACCGCCATGCCGTTGAAATGGGAATCAGCTTAGCGCAGCAAAAGAAAACTAAAGAAATTAAGTTTATATGTGGAGATGTGGGTGCCTATCTTCAACGCGCAAAGCTTCCTAAAGATGCCTTTGTGATTTTAGACCCTCCGAGGGAGGGTTGCAGTCATGCCGTAGTTCAAGAGCTAGCACAAAATAAACCTAAAGCTATGGTGTACGTCAGCTGCGATCCAATGACCTGGGGACGAGACAGTCAGCTTTTCGTTAGGGAAGCGAGGGCTTTGGGTACTGATTATCGCATAGCGACTATCCATGGGCTCGACATGTTTCCGCAGACAGATCATATTGAAGTATTCAGTGCATTTGAACGTATGGACTAGGGGCTGAGGTAATTCTAAGGAGGGAAAACCGTGAGAATACTAATTCTTGCAGTTATATTAATTGTTGGTTGCGTGAGCAAGGGGCCATCTAATGAGGATTTAGCAAAGGTTCATTTCCGCGTAGGCACCTCGCACCTTGAAAAAGGAAATTACCCAGATGCGTTGCGGGATCTTTTACAGGCTGAAGCCTTAAGCCCCAAAGACCCGCTCATTCAAAATAATTTAGGGCTCGCTTATTTCATGCGGGAAAGATACGAGTTATCAGAAAATCATTTGCGCAATGCAGTTTCACTGGATCCGCAATTTACTGATGCCCGCAATAATCTGGCTCGAGTCTTAATTGAACGGGGAAATCATAAAGAAGCGCGTCAGAACTTAGACAGAGTTTTAGCGGATTTGACCTATCCCCAGCCTGGGAAAGCTTATGTGAACTATGGCCTCTCCTATTTTCGGGAGCAAAAGTATTCTGATGCCAAGGACGCGTTCTTAAAAGCGATTGGACATGATCGAGAAAATTGTCTTGCACAGAACTATTATGGTAGATGTCTTCTAGAATTAAAGGATTCAGCTAAAGCGATTCAAGCACTCGATAAAGCTGCGGGTTTTTGTCTTAAAGTTAATTTTGACGAACCCATTTACTTTAGTGCTATTGCTTATTATCGAATGGGTGATCGCAACAAGGCTCAATCTCGATTGGAGACCCTTGTGCAGAAGAACAGTCCCTACAAAGATAAGGCTGAGACGATGCTAGAAATTTTGAGGAAATGACGGATGAAGAAAACAGGTCAGATTTTAAGAGAAGCGCGAGAAGCTCGCGGAATTTCCCTACAAGAAGTTTCTGTACATTTAAAAATTAACAGCCGCATTTTAAGGGCCCTTGAAGAAGGTGAGCGTTCGCATTTGCCAGCCAAGACTTTTTTAAGAGGTTTTGTTCAGAGCTATGCTCAGTTTTTAAGATTAGATGGAAATGAAGTCCTAGAGCTGTTCCAAGCGGAAATGGGCACAACCCACCCTAAAATGATCACAAAGCAAGTGGAGATGGCGGCAGAACCACCAAAGCCCACTTTTTCGGCGCCTTAACAAGAGAACAATATAACAGCCGAGGCGGCGGCGCCTACTCCAACGGAACCAAAAAAAGAAGAGGTGTATGTAAGACCAGCACCCACACCGAACTTGTCTGTGGACCACAAAACTTGGTCTCATTCAATGAAGATAGGAACTGCAGTTGTTATTCTTCTTATTGCGGGGATTATTTACGGGGTAATTAAGACTATTGAAAAGTATGAGCGTGAGGCTCAAGTTATTCAGCCACCACCATTGGAATTACAGGCCGTTCCACGTTCAGATGTCTTGCCCTTGGTTTCACCGCCCTCTGCAAAGGTGCCATCGGACTCTACTGGTGCTCTGGCGAGTGGCAACCCCGTGTCAAGTGCAACGCCTGAACTTAGCTCTGCAGCAATGACTACTGAAATTCCGAATCCGATCGCATCTGGGCAACCAGAGGCGCCACCTGCGAATGAAGTCACTCCTCGCGAAACAACCGCGGCAGAGCCGATAGCAACTAACAATCCCAGTCGACCCCAAGAGGTCATTATTGAGGCCTTGGACCGAGTTGTTGTTGAGTACAGCATTGATGATAAACCTAAGGCCACCATTGTGTTAAGCCCTGAAAAAGTTCACACCTTTCGCGGTGATAAAAAAGTAACTCTTGGATTTAGCGATGGCGGATCAATAAATATTATTTATAATGGAAAAGATAAGGGTGTACCTGGCAACCTAGGCAAACCATTAAAACTAAATTTTCCAGAGTGATAATGCTAATCTGGTGGTGGGTTACTTTAGTTTTTAAGTTACTTTTAGTTAGTTACTCACCGATGACTTCGGATGAAAATTACTATTGGGTCTGGGCCCAAAACCTGACGCTTTCTTATTATGATCATCCGCCTTTTGTTGCCTGGTTATTTAAGCTCGGAACGTACCTGCCGGACTTGATGTTGAAATGGCCGGCGCTTTTACTGGGTCATTTGTCGCTTCTAATTTGGACTCGGTTTTTATCGAACATAGGTTTTAGGCCCGCACAAGTATTTGTTTGGTTTCTAATTTCCGTTTTGGCGCCACTGGTGGGAATGACTGCGATGGTTTTAACGCCAGATCTTCCTCTGATGTTCTTTTATGCGCTTGCCGTATATAGTTTTGAAAGAGCCTTGATTAAAAAAAAATTATTCCATTATGTTTTATTTGGAGTATCATTAGGATTAGGTTTTACTTCCAAATACCACATCGTGCTCCTCATACCCTGTCTGTTAATTTATTTGGGACTTTCCAAAAAATGGGGAGAGATTCAGTGGAAGTACCTAGCCTGGGTGGTGCTTTTTGGATTGATTGGCGCAAGTCCCGTGTTAATTTGGAACTATCAAAATGACTGGGCTTCCTTTCGTTTTCAACTTCTTCATGGCGTCGGAAAAAAAGCGTGGAAACCAATTTGGCCTTGGGAATATTTAGCGTCAGTCCTCTTTCTGATGCTTCCGTTTTATTGGCGAGAAATGATTCACTCCGTAAAAGAAGCTAAACAGAAACTACTCTTAAGTTTGAGTCTGCCAATTGTTATATTTTTTGTGATCACATCCTTTCGCTCGAAGGTTGAGGCTAATTGGAGTCAGCTCGCTTTTTTGCCTTTATTATCGATATTGGCCTACTATGATCAAAGTCGCTGGAAGGCCAAGTCGGCGCTGGTTCTATGGTCGGTTTTATTAGGGTTTTTACTTTGGAAGTGGAATCAAAATTGGTACCTTGGATGCCCCGAGAAATTATGTGAGCCGAAGAGGTATCAAGCTGTCGTTGAAGTCTCTAATATATTTACGCCTTTCATGGCATCCAATTATCAAATGGCGTCTTATTTATGGTTTAAAACCAAGGCACCCGTATACAAACTCTATGATATGAGCCGAACCGATTATTTTGACACCTTCCGTGATGCCAAACCGAAAGAAAATAGCTTTTATTTAGCTAAGCACTTAGAAACGGAGCTGCCTGGTTGGCTAAAAAATGAAGGTTATAAAACTGAATCTGTTAAAATGATTGATGAGGATTTAATCCTTTTGCGGGTATTTAAATGATTAAAGCGATAGTTGCCGTGGTATCGGTAGCAATATTATATCTCATTTATGGATTCATGGTTTCTACCTATCGAGTGAATCAAGGACGAACGGCAATTCATCAGAATCAACCCTATCCATTCTTTGACTATCGTGGGGTTACCAATGTTTCCACAAATCGAACCCTTGGAAGTGGGGAAGATCGAGAAATTATCGATGATGCCAAGCAAGCAGGTTTGGATTATGTCTTCATTACTGATTTTAACCTATTAGATGCTTCGGTTTCTCCCGAAGCTTATTATGGTGAGCTTCTGGTTCTGCGTGGAGCCAAATACAGCTATTTAGATTCGCGCTTGTTGTATTATCGCGCCGACGGATTTCCCAGTGCAAACTCAATTGGGGAAGTTCAAGTTCATCTGACAGATCTTTTGTCGCAGCCCGCTGTCTCACGAGGTGAAACCTTTATGGTATTAGCCCATCCTTTTTTGAAGGGCTATAGTTGGACCGGAGAGTGGCCAATTGGGCTCGATGGTTTGGAAATTATTAATTTTAAGCGAGTGCAGCAGCAACACTTCGATGAGTCCAAACTATCATCTTTTTGGAGTCTGTTAATCTATCCGTTTAATCCGGAATTGGCATTCATTCGTTTATTTTCAGAACCAAGTGATGAAATTCAATTGTGGAACTCTTTGAATCAAAAACGATCGGTGATTGGTCATCTGGGACTGGAAGCGACAGCAAAAGCGATTCCGATTACTGGTTCAGTCGTTAAATTTCCAAGCTATGAAACCCTTTTTAACTTGGGATCTGAACATGTTTTATTGCGATCTGAACTTACGGGCAATGTGATGAGTGATAAGATAAAGATTCAACGAGCCTTACGAAAGGGTGAGTTTTATTTTGCACTCGATGTGTTGGGAGATCCAAAAGGCTTTAATGTGATCTTGGCAGATAAAGAGCAACTCTATCTGATGGGTAGTCAAACATCCTGGAAAACAAAATTAAACTTTCGCATTGAAATGCCTGAAGTCAGTGGCCCATCAGAAATATTAGTTTACCGAGATGGTGATATTATTCAGACATTGCAGGGTAAAACCACTGAGATCCCGGTCGATAGGCCGGGCGTCTATCGTTTTGTAGTTCGACTAAAAGTAGAGCTTCCATTGCCGGACAAGTCGCGATGGATACCTTGGATTTACACAAACCATTTTCGAGTTCAATAGTCGGCGTCATGAAATTGCCGACGCTTGCCCATCGCGGCAGGCTTTGGTAAGAGAAGATCATCTTAAAAGCAGACCAATTAATGGGGATGAAGCGGCTTTGGGGGAAGCTGAAGAATTAAAATATCATTAACTTTTGTGGTTCGAAACCTGGGGGGAGAGGGGATGAACGGTCAAATGCTTTTTGTCTATGGATCAATGGCTGAGGGAATGGTCCATTTTGAAAAAATCAAAGATCTAATTGTATCTGTTGTGCCAGCTGTGGCTCGTGGAACCGTCTATCGACTGAAGGTAGGTTATCCTGCTATGGTATTAAATGGCCAAGATTTCATTCACGGTAGCCTCGTTGAGTTAAAAAATAGTGAAATGATTTGGCACTTGTTGGATGGGTTTTATGGATTCAATCAACAAGAACCAGGAAAAAGTTTGTACTTGCGCGAGTCATTGAATGTAATGACCAACAACACACTCCTTCCAGCGTGGGTTTATGTCTTGCCCCCTGAAAAAGTGCCGGTGAATGCACAAGTTATTGCCGGAGGAGATTGGCAATCCGCTCTTAAGCAACAGCCGCCTCTTTGTGAGAGGTTGTCTGAAAAGCAAAAAAATTATGTGCTAAAATTAGGGGCATCGTCAGGGCGAGAAATCATTCCCATTGACATGGGTCTTTATCGTGAGCTTATGAGTTTAGAACTCATAGTTGACAAAGGTCGACGATTGGCTCTGTCGCGATTGGGGCAGGAGCTTTATCGTCACCTGAAATAGATTTCGTTGAAAAAGTCCAACTTCAGCGTTGCCGTCGCTTCATCTCTCACTCAACGAATGGGAACTACGCATCGTTCGATCTGAAGCTTGGCGCCTTGAATTTGTTTTTTTTGCAGCAAAATATGAAATAAGGGATTAATGGATACACCGAATTTTAAAATAGTTTTAGTCGAACCTGAAATTCCTCAGAATACAGGAAATATTGGTAGGACTTGTGTGGGAACAGGCTCGGAGCTGCATCTTATTGAACCTTTCGGGTTTGAAATTACCGACAAGAATTTGAAACGGGCGGGTCTTGATTATTGGCAATATCTGAAATGGTATAAGTATCCAAACTTTGAGGACTGGAAAAAAACTGTGCCAAATATGAAGCGAGTTTTCTTTTTTAGCACCAAGGCGTCAAAGAGCTATTACGACATCAAGTACCTGCCTGGAGACTATCTAGTCTTTGGTCGCGAGACTAAGGGCTTATCGCCAGAAATCATCGAAGAGTACCAGGAGCAACTTATTAAGATTCCCCAATATGGGCCCGTGCGCTCATTGAATGTTGCGACTGCTGCAGCCATCGCATTGTACGAAGGCCTTCGCCAAGTTAATCCAAGGTAGTGTAAAGATAAATCTCATTGGGATTTCCTATAAATTTAGTTTGTCCGTTCCAGCCATGGGTTGTAGAGTGGATGCATGTTAAATCGAATCTTAGCAAAAATATTTGGAACAAAAAATGAACGAGAAATTCGGGCTATCATGCCGCTCGTTGAAAAAATTAATAGCCTGGAGTCTTCACTCCAAGGTCTAACCGATGCCGAACTTCAGGCAAGAACGCCAGCCTTGAAAGAACGCTTGGCGAAGGGCGAATCTCTTGATGATATTTTGCCCGAAGCCTTTGCGGTATGCCGAGAAGCTGGAAAGCGTGTCTTGGGTATGCGCCATTATGATGTTCAATTAATCGGTGGTATCATGCTTCATCGCGGGCGCATTTCAGAAATGCGAACAGGGGAAGGCAAAACCTTGGTTGCTACTTTACCAGTTTATCTCAATGCTCTTTCTGGAAAGGGCGCGCATGTTGTCACTGTTAACGACTACCTAGCAAAACGTGACGCTGAATGGATGGGCAGGCTTTACGGGTTTCTGGGAATGAGCACGGGAATTATCGTGCACGATTTAAGTGATCGTCAGCGCCGTCAAAGTTACCAATGCGATATAACTTATGCCACCAATAACGAATTAGGCTTTGATTACCTGCGAGACAATATGAAATTTGATCTCAAAGACTTTGTTCAGCGACCGTTGAACTTTGCCATTATAGATGAGTGCGACTCGATTCTTATTGATGAGGCTCGAACTCCGCTTATTATATCGGGTCCTGCTGAATCATCTACGGATAAATATTATTTAGTTAATGAGATCATTCCCAAGCTGCAAAAAGATAAACACTTCACCATGGAAGAAAAAACCAAAACAGCGTCTTTGACAGAAGAAGGTAACGCTATGGTTGAACAGCTTCTTGGAATCGAAAATCTTTTTGATCCACGACACATCGAGCTTTTGCACCATATTTACCAAGCTTTGAAAGCGCATCACCTTTATCGTCTTGATGTTGAGTATATGATTAAGGATGGAGAGATTGTTATTGTGGACGAGTTCACTGGACGTCTGATGCCAGGTCGTCGTTGGAGTGATGGTCTTCACCAAGCCATTGAAGCAAAAGAAGGCGTTAAGGTCAAAAACGAAAACCAAACTTTAGCGACAATCACTTTCCAGAATTTTTTCAAACTTTATAATAAGATAGCTGGTATGACCGGTACAGCAGATACTGAGGCCGTAGAATTCCAAAAGATCTATAATTTGGAAGTCACTGTTATTCCTACTAACAAAAACATTCAACGTAAAGATCTAGACGACGTTGTATACAAAACCCAAAAGGCTAAGTTCAAGGCGATCACTGAGGATGTTAAAGAAAGACGTAAAAAAGGGCAACCTGTGTTGGTTGGTACTGTAAGTATCGAGCGCTCTGAAGCTCTTAGCCAAGCCTTACGGAAAGAAGGAATTCCACACGAAGTTCTCAATGCAAAACATCACTCTCGTGAAGCAGACATTATTGCGCAAGCAGGACGAAAAGGCGCTGTTACTATTGCCACCAACATGGCAGGTCGTGGTACCGATATTCTTCTGGGTGGTAATGCGGAGGTCATGACTCGTCAGATAATTAAAGACGAAACCAGTGAAGAATTCCAAAAAGGCCTTCAAAAATTTAAAGAAGTTTGTGAAGCCGAAAAGAAAGATGTTTTGGAGGCTGGTGGTCTATACATCATCGGAACTGAGCGCCACGAATCACGAAGGATTGATAACCAGTTAAGAGGTCGTGCTGGTCGACAGGGAGATCCTGGTGAATCTCGGTTTTACCTTTCACTCGAAGACAACTTAATGAGAATTTTCAATGGTGAACGCATCCAAAAAATTATGGATACCTTGAATGTTCCCGAAGATGAGCCGATCACGGCAGGAATGGTCACTCGCGCCATTGAGGGCGCTCAACGAAAAGTGGAAGCTCATAATTTTGATATTCGTAAGCATCTCTTGGATTATGACAACGTCATGAATCAACAACGACAGGCGATCTATACACTTCGTCGCAATATTCTTGAGGGTGTTAATCTTGATAGAACTGTGCTGGATATGTTGGGTGATGTGACTTCGGTCACTCTCGATACGCATATCCCCGAAGTGGCGAAGACAGAACAATGGGATCTCAAGGGCCTTAATGTGGCCTTACAACACCAGTTCGGTCTTGCGGTTGAGTTTCAAGCACAGCCTAGTTTGAGCATTGAGTTCATTAATGATACTGTAGGTAAGCAGGTCAAAGAGGTTTACGAAAAACAAAAGCAAACAATGGGTCCGTTTTTTGAGCAAGTGCAAAAGATGATCCTTTTGCAAACGATTGATCAACGCTGGAAGGAACATTTAGCTCTGATTGATCACCTTAAAGAGGGAATAGGCTTACGAGGCTACGCTCAAAAAGATCCTCTTGTTGAGTATAAAAAAGAGGCCTTTGTTGCCTTTGAAAATTTAAATAGTGTTATTCAATCGGAAACGATTGAGAAACTATTGAAAATCCAAATGGTGCTAGAGCCTCAGCAAGATGAAAACTTTCATGAACTGATGCTTCCAGGGCAGGATCAGGATGAGCTTATTTACGATGCTCCGTCTGATCAGGAGCTTGGGAGTCCCATGATAGCGACGGAGTCTCAGGGTGGGACTCATAGCAATGAAAAGAAAAAAATGAGCTGGCAGGCAGGGCCTCCGCCAGATGGGGGCAAAATGAATAGAGCTGATCGCCGCCGTATGGAAAAGAAAAAATAAACGAGGTTTTGAGTGTGGCACTGCCCTGTTTGTAACAACAGTATTAATGCCAACTTCGGCATGGTTCAGTGCTCTCAATGTCAAACCGTCCTTTTCGTGGATTTCAATGGCAATGTTATTATTGGTGGCGGAGATGACTCTGTTTCCGATGAAAATAATGATGCCAAAGAGCAAACGAATGTTAAAGATATTGAACTCGAAAAAAGTGAATATGCTGAAGTCGTCTCTGCCGAAGAGGTGCCAGTGGAATCAGAGCAGCCAATGGCGTCTGAGAATTTTTGGGCCCCCTCCGCTCAAGAGTCCACACCAGAATCTTCTTTTCAAGATCAGAATGTTGGCGAGCAGAGTTTACCTGAGCCAACCTTTGATGATTCTTTTCAGCCGGAAGCGTTTCAAAATGTAACGCCCCAGGAGGCGACAGCCTTTGCTAGTTCTGAAGGCCGCAATGGAGGTACTGCTTTTTATCAAATTACAATTGAAGGTATCGATGCTTCCAGTTTGCGAAGGGCTGTGTTGGATTCTCTCCGCGACAGTCGTCTAGGTCTGGTTAATGACGAAATATCAGGAAATATAGAACAAGGCCGGCTTTTGATAAAAGCGCTCAATCCAGTCAAGGCGAGCTTTATAATGAATGCTTTAAAAGACTTACCGCTTGAGATAAACTGGGAAATGTATGCTCCAGATACAAACTCCGATAGCTAAAGGTCTACCTCAGTCAGTCATTCTGTTGATCAAATCAAAACTATTTATCATTGCCGTCACTTTTGCTTTCCTAGGGGGCACTCGTCCATCATTGGCAGAGGAAAGTGGTGGTCATGGTGGAGGAGGGGGCGAGCATGAAGCCCCGAAAACGGAAGGCGGAGAAGCTGGTAATGAAGGAGAAGGAAAAGATAAAGGTAGCTTTATCAAAAAGGATGATTATCTTGAATTGAATTCATCGATCGAACAGATTAACGCTAAAATAAAAATTAAGAGAGAAAATCTCAAAAAGTTGTTGGTCGATAAGGATCACGCGAAGGACCCGGAAGAATTCAAAAGATTAGTGAAAGAAATTGAAAGTGAGTACCGCGAAATCAATGAGCTAGCTGAAAACGTTGCGAAGAAAAAGGCCATTGTACGTTTTCGATTTCCGGAGAGAAGCTTTGTTAAGGATGCAGAGAAATCAAAGGTTCAGCATTTAGAGGAGCTTGGTGCTGAAGCCTTGATTGAAAAAGAGATGAATTTCCTTCTTAATGTGGTCGAATCCCAATATAAAACACCGATTCGTCCAAAGGCATTGAGAGAAAAGGTCAGTCGCGAACCGGCCAATGCTCATGGGGCGACCAAAGAGCTTGAGCTTCAACAAAATCCAGAGGATTTTTCCAGGTCTCTGATTATCAAAAAATAACTTAATGATTCAAAAATTATTATAGTGAGCTTCCAGAATCGCCAACGGGTTTTGATTTGTTTGTAGAGCGTATTCTCGATGAGGATGAATAGGGTCCTCGTTCCAATTTATCTAACATCACATTTTTTTCAGAATTAATCACATCTTGTTCTTCGGCAGTTATAAACGGCTGAATTGCCTCACCTTTGTACGTAACAACTCCATCGAGAAAATGGATTTGTCGTTCGAGACGAACTCCGTCTTGATAAATAACATAAGTCCAGCGATCAAATCCTTTACGACGGTCGCGCCAAGAGGGACCACCCACGGCTTCAATCACATCTGATTTGTCTTGTCCTAAAGAAACATCCTCAAACTCCTTGATAGGAGGAGTTTGGCATGCTCCAAAAAATACGCCAACAACGATAACGCTCAATACTCTCCTGAGCATTTTAATATTAATCTTAGCCATTAGTATTATTCTCGCGCAAACTTTCAAAGGAATCGATTAGAATCGCACTAGCACTTGGCAACACCTTGTTTTTGTATCAAATTGGAAGTCACGTGTGACGATCCTTTATAGATTCTGATGAAAAAGAGCCAAATTCAAGGCGCCAAGCTTCAGATCGAACGAGGCGTAGCTCCCCTACGTTGAGTGAGAGATGAAGTGAAGGCAACGCAGAAGTTGGACTTTTTCAGCGGAATCTTTATACAGCTGTTTAGGGTCTACCCTCGGGAGGTCAAAAGTGTTCGGCGTTACCGAAATGATTATAATTTTAGTAGTGATCCTTTTGTTTTTTGGAGCACGCAAGCTTCCTGAATTAGGGAGAGCACTAGGACAATCTGCGAAGGAGTTCAAAAAAGGAATGCGTGATGACGAAATTGATGTCACTGAATCATCAAGACAAGCCCAGTTAAAACGCAAATCTACGGACGAACAAGACAGCTAGTTTTGTTCAGTTTGTTGAAACTGATTCATGAGTTTGGAAATCTTCAACCATTGTTCACCAGAAAAAAGCTGATTGGCCTTCGCCATGCTGAGAGCTAATGCAATATTCTCTCGCATAAAAAAGTTTTTCTGGCGACGATGCCCTTTTCTGAGCAGGATATCAATTTGTTGCATTTGCCCTAACAATGAAATCGCATCATATAATGACTGTAGTTCGGTTTTAAACAATCCCCATTCATTTTTAAAAAGAGTCTCGACAACTTGGAATTCTAAATCCGCATTTTCCTTTTGCAGATTCAAAACTTCATTGAGAGCCAAGAGTAAGGGCAGCATGAGTAAAGTTGTGCTCGAGGGATCAATTGCAATCTCATGAGTACGAGCCAAAAAATGCTTAAAAATAGTCCAGTTACTATCACGTGACCAGAGGTCGTCCAAAGTTGGTAAGCTATGCTTTAAAATATTGAGATCATAAAGTTCTTGGAATACCAAGCTTGGGTCATCGAGCCGCATGAGTTTAAAATACTCTTCCCGTTTTCGAGGCAAGATGGATCTAGTGAGCTCTTGCGAATTTTGTTCAATGGCAGAACGCAATTTTTCTTCAATGCTAAAGCGTAACTTATGGGAAAGCCGAATGGCTCTAAGAATTCTGATAGGATCTTCTTTGAGTCTATAGTCAGGATCGCCAATCATGCGAATCAAACCTTGCTCAATGTCCTTTATTCCTTCCACATAATCGATGAGTTCATCGCGAATGGGATCATAAAAAAGTCCATTAATGGTAAAGTCTCGTCGTTGCGCATCTTCCTGTGGTGTACCAAAAAAATTATCAGCAAAAGAAAGTTCGCTGGCCTCAGTTTCTTCAGGCAATGCATTTCGGCGGAACGTGGCGACTTCAAATTGGTAGGGCCCCCTCTTTACGAGGACAAGTTGAAAACGTTTGCCAATGATATAAGAGCCACGGATGAGTTTTCGTACTTGTTCTGGATGTGCTGAGGTGGCAATATCAAAATCCTTGGGGTGAATGCCAGCCAAAAGGTCACGAACGCAACCGCCAACGAGGTAGGTTGTGAAACCTGCCTTCTGAAGGCGCTCAACAATTGACCTTGCGTCTGGATCAATCCAATCTGCATGTAATCTAGGCTTTTTTCGCTTCTCCATGAGGGGAGCATAATGAACCGGAATCGACCGTTTGGTCAATCCTCCAATTTTTTTTGAGGAGTCTCTTATGAATTTTTTAAATCAGATCAATTATCAAATTCTGGGGGAACCCGGCCACAAGACTCCGCTGGTATTCTTACATGGGTTAATGGGGTATGCGCTCAATTGGCGAAAAATTGCAAACGCCTTTCAAAATGATCGATTGGTTTTAATTTATGATCAGCGGGGCCATGGAAAGTCTTTTCAACCGGAGAGCGGCTATAGGCCTGAAGATTACGCCGATGACCTCGAACTTATTCTGGTAGAACTTGGATGGGAGCAAGTTGATTTAGTGGGGCATTCAATGGGAGGGCGCAATGCCTTAAATTTTGCCTCGCGGTTTCCTACGCGGGTCCGACGATTCATTATTGAAGACATCGGCCCTGAGGTTGAGTCGAATTCTCTGGAGAGAATACAGGGTATGATTGACATAGTGCCGGTACCTTTTCCTAATAAACTGGCAGCTAAAGAGTTTTTTATGAACGAATTTCCCCAAATAATGGCCCACAATCCTCAAGCTAAAACACTAGGGCAATATTTTTACGCTAATATGACCGAGTTGGCCGATGGAACTGTTGCCTGGCGCTTCCGTGTTGACGCAATTATTAATAGCTTAAAAGAAGGCAGGGTCAGGGAACGCTGGCATGAGTGGGACGAACTTTCGATTCCAACCCTGGTTATTCGGGGAGAAAGGTCAGAAGATTTATCGAGAGCAACGTATGAAGAGATGCTTAAGAGAAATCGCCTTAGTCGAGGGGTTGAAATTAAGGGGGCAGGCCACTGGGTGCATTTTGATAAACCCGAAGTTTTTATTAAGCTACTTCAGAGATTTTTAGACTCTGATGAAAATGAGATTTTCCGACAGGACTTTGACTTTCTGGAGACTTCCGGATAGGTTCAAGACTTCTTTGCGACAGCTTGTGTCGTAATTGTTGTGCCATATTCAAAATGAGGTTCGTAACTTGAAATTCGAAGAACTTAAACTTTCCGCGCCACTTTTAGCAGCTATTCAGAAGCTCAATTATACAGATTGCACACCTATTCAGGAGCAAGCCTTTCCTCATCTTTTAGAAGGTAAGGATTTGGCGGGTCTTGCTCAAACGGGAACGGGTAAGACGGCGGCATTCTTACTTCCACTGATGGAGAGAGTGCTGCGTTCGCAAATGCCACCACCCGATGCCTCTCCAGAAGTGAATGATTTACACAAAGTCAGGGGTTTTCCCGACTGGAAGCCATTCCATTGGGTTCTCATTTTAGTGCCGACTAGGGAATTGGCTGAACAGGTTTTGCAGAATATTAAGACTTATGGGACTGAGGCAGGACTTGAGGGTTGCTCTATTTATGGTGGAACGGGATATGATAAACAAAAAGAGGCTCTTAAACGCAGTGTCACTTTTGTTGTGGCCACGCCGGGCCGCCTTATTGATCTTTATAAAGAGCACTACGTAGATTTGAAATTGGTTCGTGCAGTAGTTTTTGATGAAGCCGATCGTATGTTTGATATGGGTTTCAAGGATGATATGAAGTACATCTTAGAACGCATTCCAAAAGATCGTCAGTTTCTAGTATTTAGTGCGACTTTGAATTTGGATGTATTAAACACTGCTTATCAATTTGGAGCATCTCCGGTTGAAGTGAATGTAAGTCGCGATCAAGCAAAAGCAGAGAATGTGGAAGACTCCATTTATCATTTAGGTCAAGACGAAAAGCCTCGTTATTTGCTGTCATTATTAAAAACGCTCAAACCTCAACAAACGATCATTTTTAGCAATTTTAAAAATCAGATCGATCAGATCGTTCAGTTTTTACGTAATAATGATGTTCCAGCCGTTGGGATTTCTAGTTTATTGAGTCAGACACAGCGTAATCGTGTCATCGAACAATTTAAAGGTGAAAATTCCACTAATGTTCTTGTTGCAACGGATGTAGCCGCTCGTGGTCTGGATATTCAAGGAGTTGACCTCGTGGTCAACTATGAGTTGCCAAATGATGCTGAGTCTTATGTCCACCGGATTGGTCGAACAGGAAGAGCTGGTCAAACAGGAAAGGCCTTCAGCTTTGTTAGCGATAAAGATGTTGAGGCACTTCAGCGTATTGAAGAATATTTGAAACATAAACTAAATGTCAGTTGGATGGAAGACACACAACTCATTGCTGAGTTTGATTCTATGAAAGGCGGTCATGATAATTTTGATCGCAAAGGTCGTGGGGGGCCACGTGGTGAGTACAAAGGGCGCGAAGGTCGATCACCTAGAGGTGGCGAGAGAGGACGCGAGGCACATCGTGGCAGAGTGGAACGTGATCGCGACCGTGATACACAGGGAACAGAGCATCGCCGCGATCGTCGACCAAAACATGAAGGCCGTGCTGAAGGACGTTCGGAACAAAAAATTCAGTTTAAACATAAACCGGAAGCTGCTCAGCACATTAAACAGGGACATAAGGATCATAGAAAAGCTAAGCATGTTCATAAGCCAATTGTTTATAAAGTAACAGTTTGGTCACGATTAGTGAGAGCGATTAAAGGTCTTTTTAAAAATAAACAGTAAGTAAAAGTGACAATCTAATAGACAGAGAGACTAAAGTGGGCATGTTTCTAGTGAAACGCCTTTTCAAGTGACCAAATTACTTGGTCATGGCTGATGTGGTCCACTGAAAATTATTTACTAAGTCGGCACACTGGAGAGAAGTGTCTTTAAATTTTCCAATCTCATCAGCGCAGGTCATGACTACGGCATAATCTTTTTTTACAACCACGAACTGCCGCATTTGTTTATTCTTTTTCCGATGAGCAAAATCCACCAAATAACAAGGTTGTCCACCAATTTTCATCACTTGGGTTTTAAGAATTTCAAAGCCAAAATAGGGATACTCTTTGACCCACTTTTTAACATAGGAGTCAAAGCTGGTAGGCCTACTAAACTTGTCAACGTTTACGGTAAACCGAGCACCTGAATGTGGATTGCTGGCCACATACTGGAATGTATCATTGATATTCGAGTTAATATCTTGTTTAAGTGTCCAGAAGTTATGGTCCGTAGACCCGATTCGGAAGCCATGCTCAGAGATAACAATATTTTTTAAAAGTTGAGGAACCTGTGAAGAGCCAGCGCCAGGAATCGGAGAAGCCTTGGCTACCAACTGAAGTACCGTCACGATTAAAAAACTGTTGATGATCCGAATCATAAATCCCGCTCCCCTTTGCACGATGGGCCCAATTACCATTTTCGGCCCTAACGATCACAAAGTCTAGAAAACTATAATGCAATGGGTGTGCCGTGCTAGACCCTAGTCTTGGCGGCTTTCACTGATCACGATGGTTTGTCAGCCGAAGCTTTAGCGTAGGCTGAAGAGCCTTTTTAAGTAGAGACGTTGGATTCACTTTAGACAAGGTAACAATCGGATGCCATTGGTATTTGTGAAGTTTTACTTTTGTTGTTTGGTGTTTCACCGTAACAAATATTTTATATTTAGTGATAGAGTGTTGGAAGTCATATTGGCTTGGCTTCTCGATAAGAGATTTAGCCTTTGAAGGTGGTAATAAAGTTCCTTTAAGAAAAGGTAAATTTTTATTTTTCTCCAGAGCTATCTGATCTTTATGAAAGAGTAACTGCATTTCAACCGCGACGATTTCAGTTTCTTTTTTAGGGCGTTTAACAGGTAAATTGTCTATAGAGTCGGCCTTTTTAGAGGAACAAATTTTAAGCCATGGGCATAATGGACAGGCTGGCGATGTGGGGGTACAAACGGTGGCTCCAAGTTCCATCATCGCTTGGTTAATAATCGAGGGTTCTTGGCCTTGAACCATTTGATCAGCCAGATCCTGAAGATTGTTTTTGCCCTCCGTCGTCCACCATAAAAACTGTTTACTCGTGAGCCGTGATAATATTCTGATGACGTTCCCATCAACGACCCCCACCGGTTGGCCAAAAGCAATAGAGGCCACAGCTCGTGCCGTATAGTCTCCGAAGCCAGGAAGCTCAATCAGCTGCTCATAGGTTTCCGGAAAAATCTTTAATTGGGCGATCTGCTGGGCCGCCTTATGAAGGTTACGCGCTCGTGAATAATAGCCTAAGCCCGCCCATAGGGCCAATACGTCAGTGAGGTCAGCCTCAGCCAAATCAAAGACAGTTGGAAAACTTTCTTTAAAACGATCAAAAAAAGGTATAACGGCCTGTACCGTTGTTTGTTGTAGCATGACTTCGGAGATCCAGATCAAATACGGATCCTTATGGGCTCTCCAGGGAAGATCACGCCGGTTTTTAAGGTACCATTGTTTTAACAAACTTTTTGATTCGCTAAGATTCATGTCGCTCCAAAATATCAAAGCTGTACTTTTTAATATTCGCACCTCAGAATGGGAGAAGCATAAACAGGTATAAGGGGTAAATTATGGATTATCAACCTCTGAGCGGAAGAGAATTTCCACGTTTTTCAGCAATTAAAACTTTTTTTCGGTTACCGATTTGTCAAATGACAGATCCCTTTGAATTGGCGTTGTTTGGAATACCTTTTGATGGTGGTGTTTCCTATCGGCCAGGAGCCAGGTTTGCTCCAACTAAAATCAGGGAGAGCTCTTCGTTAGGGCGAGGATTCCACTGGGGACGAGGAGAACAAATCTTCGCAAAATTGAAATGCGCCGATATTGGCGACTGTCCAGTGGTGCCTATTGATCTTAATCAGACCTATTCTAAAATTGAAAAGTTTGTTGGAAATTTAATAAATGGCAATAAGCATTTTGTCGCGATTGGCGGTGATCACTCTATAACTTTGCCGATTCTCAGAGCGATGAAAAAGAAGTATCAGACACCCCTTAATTTTATTCACTTTGATGCGCACTTTGATACTTATCCTGCTGCCTGGGGCTGTGAATATCATCATGGTTCTTTTTTGCGACATGCCGTTGAAGAGGGTTTAGTGAACCCGACGAACACTATTCAAATTGGCGTGCGGGGACCCTTAGCCGGTGGAAGTGATATTGATTTTCTCAAGCAACACAAGATCACCCAGTTTTCAATGGATACCATTCGCAAAGAAAGTTTGAGTCAGTTTTTGACAAAACTCCCTGAGTTTAATTTAGGGCCAACTTATATTAGCTACGACATCGACAATTTAGACCCAGCTTTTGCGCCAGGTACGGGAACTCCAGTTCCCGGGGGTTTAACTACTTATGAGGTCCAACAGATTTTTCGACATTTAAAAATTTCCAAATTAGTGGGAGCGGATATTGTTGAAGTTTGCCCAGCTTACGATGCCAGCGATATCACCAGTTTGGCCGCTGTTGATGCGTTGTTTGAAATTTTAGGATTATTTGCCACTTGTAAAAGATAGCATCAAAAAAACAAAAGGCGGTTGTTCTAAGACCGCCTTTTGCAACCAAAAAATTTTAGTTAAAAATCACCCGATGAGCTTAAGTGCCATTTGGTTGACCTGATTTGCCTGTGCGAGAGTCGAAGTCGAAGCTTGTAACAGAATTGAGTTACGAGTCATTTCTGCAGATGCCTGAGCAACGTCAGTGTCACGGATACGTGAGTTCGCTGCACTGAGGTTTTCTTCGCTAACAGCCAAGTTATCAACTGTTGAAGTCAAACGGTTTTGGAGGGCTCCAAGATTCGCGCGAATTCCGTTAACGGTTGTTTGCGCATCATCAAGAGATGCCAAAGCCGCTTGGGCACCTTCCTTAGTGGTATAGGATACATCAGCCAATCCCAAGGCATCGATAGTCGCAATATTATTGCTAGCATCGAAAGAGATTCTGTCTTCTGTCTCGCTATTGTAAATACCCACTTGGAAATCAAACGCTGGAGTAGAACCATCGAGGAGCTTTGTTCGGCCCCAAGTAGTTACGTTCGCGATACGTTGCATTTCGTCCTTTAACTGCTGAACCTCTTTATCGAGGAAACCTCTTTCGGTTTCACCCACAGTATCTGATGCAGCTTGGATTCCCAATTCACGAAGACGAACAATAATGTTAGAAATTTCGTTCAATCCACCTTCAGCCGTCTGAACCATCGAAATACCATCGTTTGCGTTACGATTAGCTTGTCGAACAGATCGGATCTGAGCCTTCATGTTTTCCGAGATTGCTAACCCGGCAGCATCGTCAGCAGCGATATTGATTCGGCTACCACTGGCAAGCTGTCCCATGCTTTTGCTCATACTTCGTTGAGATCCAACGAGGTTTCTTTGCGCATTAATCGCGGCCATGTTTGTCGTTACTCTAAATCCCATTTTTATCCCCTTTTACTATGTTTTAAATAAATTCAAAAATCGCCTCCTTGTGATATTTATTTTTAGAAGAGCATCCTAGCTCGACTTTAAAAAAAGACTAAACTTCCATACTGTTTTATAGTTCTTCTTCCTTGATGAGCCCCCTTTCTTCGCCTCTCATCCGAAATTTTTTGTTGAGGCGGTTGTTCTTTCCCCTCTATCGGGAGCAAGGGAGTGTCTCTTTACGAGACTTTGGGATCGATTTTAGAATTTTTTGTCAGAAATTTGGCATCCTACTAAAGGCGAGTACCTATTGAGGAGGATGAAAGGTATGTTTGAAAACTTTTGAAGTCAGGACTCTATCTTATTAGCTGAGTGCCGAATAAAGAGTTACGCCAGGATGGTGACGAAAATACTAGGATGGTAAACTCCACGGAAAGGGAGACCATGAAAAGGATTTTAATCACGATAGCCATTTTGGCTTCTTTCAACTCTTCTATCACTAAAGCTGAAATGCAAGTCATTCAAGTGCGAAGAAATATTCCACTCTCCGATGATGAGGCCGTCTATAAAGACTATTATTTATCAGGAGGATCCAAATCGGGCCTGAGAGTTAATTTGGTGGTGCCTGTTCAGCGTTGGATAAATTTACGCGAAAATAGCCAAGCGCAGGATCAATCCATGAAAATTTTGGAGCCTGTTGGGTGGCTGAAAGTGATTTTTGTTCAAGATCAACTTGCAGTTGCACGCCTTTTTGAATCAGTCGATTATTCAATGGGCCCGGTATTGGAGCAACCTGGAATCATGATGGGCGATATAATCACACTAGATCACTCTTATATGGCGAAGCAGGCCCAAAAGTTGCCCAAGGATAGTTCACAAGTCATAGAAAATCAGGAACCAGAAATGGTTAAATCAGTTCATAGTGAGCCTATTCATCAATAAAAATAGATCCAAATCTTGTTAAAATATGGTAGGTCTGTTTCTTTCGAGAGCCGAGAGGAACCCATGGAAAAACAGACTTATTTTCGCGTTCGAGTAAAAAAAGTACCTTCAAGCCTTGAGGCAGAAGCCACTGAACTGAGCTTTGAGCATGGCTGTTCAGGTATCTCAGAAGCTCTCAGTTATGTCCAAAGAGATTTAGTTTATGATCCTGAATTGAGACCTATGCGCTTTCGCGATGTTGATGTGTTTTTTACTGAAAGGCCTTCGTCAGAGTTCTTCGAAGCGTTAAAAGAACTCAACCAGGAAATTAATTGGGAAGTCATTGAAGAAGTCCATAAGGATTGGCTCGAAGAATGGAAAAAAGGATTCAAACCTTTTCAGTTAGTCGGTCCTTTTTGGGTTGTTCCTTCGTGGTTTGAACAACCGAAGGAATCAGAAATCCCCTTGTTTATCGACCCAGGAATGGCGTTTGGAACGGGGACACATGCTACCACGCAAATGGCTGCAGCGTTGATTCATCGAGTATTAAAGAAAAAGCCTCAAGGAGTTAATTGGCAAGCCATCGATGTTGGAACTGGAACAGCTATATTAGCGATGCTCGCAAAGATTTCCGGCGCAAAAAGAGTTGTTGGTTTAGACATCGATCCAGAGGCGCGTCGAGTGGCTCGGGAAAATGTAGAACGCAATAAAGTTGAAGGTATTGAGATTCAGGAGGCCCTTCTGGAAGAAGTGCGTGAAAGCTTTGATTTAGTTGTCGCAAATATCATTGATGGGGTTTTGTTAAAGCTGAAGAACGATCTATGTCGGGTGATGAAGCATAGTGGGTATCTTATATTGACAGGTATTCTTGAAGAGCGCGAAAGCTCTTTCATTGATGAGCTTCTTGAAGATACGGATTTAAAAATTGACTTACGATTAGCGAAAGATGAGTGGGTTGGATTTTTATTATCTGCACGTGAATCATCCAATTAAGGAGTTCATTCATGAGACGCTATTTTTATGAAGGCGCCATTGAAAAGGGTTCGACCTTACTTCTGCAGGGAGAAATTTTTCACCATATTTTTGATGTTTGTCGTCTTCAGGTGGGTCAACGTTTTGAGCTACTCAATGAGAGTGGTAGCGCATTTCTGGTTTTGGTAGAGTCAATTGAAAAAAAGCGAGCTCAGGTACTAGTTCAAGAGGAACGAAAAATACCGGCGATCAAAGAACCTCACATTTATTTATACATGAGTTTTCCCAAAGTTCCAACCTTTGAGGCTGTTGTTGAAAAAGCTGTTGAAATGGGTGTGAAATCAGTAGTTCCCTTTTTGTCGGACTTCAGTTTTGTCAGAACACCCGGACAATTTCCTGCTCCCAAGCTGCCTCGCTGGCAAAAGATTATTCTCCAGGCCACTCAACAAAGTGGTCGTGGAGACTTGTTAAAGATTGAAAAAGTGCAATCGCTAAACGAAATATTGCCAATGGTAACCGCCATGGAACGAACTTTAAATGTGATAGCCTATGAGGGAGAATCTCCGCAGTCCCTAAAGGAATTTATCAAGCAGAAAAAAAACGCTAACCTTCAACGGATCAATATTTTCGTTGGTAGCGAAGGTGGTTTTTCTGACGCAGAAATTGAAAGGTTTAAAAACCTCGACCTTCCTCCAGTCACTTTAGGAGATCAAGTTCTTCGCGTTGAAACGGCTTGCCTGACCTTGGTCGCAAGCCTAAAATATGAATTTGATTTACTAAGTTAACTGGGGGGGGAATTGGATGGATCCAATCGAAGAATTTAGCTTTAAGCCGATGACTGAGGGTTTGGGCTTTCACAGAAAAAAAGTTGAACTGAAAGACCAAATGAAAGCGGCAAAGGTTGTTCAGCAGGCGATAGGCAAAAGTATTCCCCCTAAGCCAAGGGCTGAAGCGCCAGTGTTGAGATCTCCATTGCCGCGCAAGGAATCAATGACTCCTGCCCCCTCTACGGCGCCGTCAAAAGATGTTATCGATGAACTTGTTAGAAATTTCAAAAAACCAAATGAGACATTTGTTGAAGAATCCCAAAACCCCAAGGTCATCATCAATCCCGTTAAGCCTCAGATCGCCGAAGAGTCATATCCACTTCCATGGATGATGAGTCCGTTTTTTGTGGATGCCATGTTGGTCGTGGCATTGATATTATCATGTCTCCTTGCCACCCTTTTAATTACTAAGGCCGATCTCTTGGTTTTAATTATGCAAAGCGCGACTGATGTTGAGTTTTGGCTGACCTTTCCTGCAATTGGTGCGGGCATGGCCTTTATCTATATGACTCTCACGCGCTTATTTTTGGGAGCTAGTTTAGGCGAGTTGGTTTTTGAAATTCAGTTGGGTACGAGCGAACAACAGAAGAGCCTTCAATACAATTTTCAGGTAGCCCTTCGATCAATGCTGGCCATAGGTACTGGCCTTATTTTTGTACCCTTGATTTCGATGATAATGCGGCAGGATTATCTTGGCACGATGTCAGGATTGAGGTTATTCAGAAGGAAACGCTGAGGTTGAGTTGTGGGAAGTGTCGTAGGACAGGACGAGCTAGTAAAAATTTGTGAACGAAGTCATGGTTCGAAGAAAATTGTATTTACCAACGGGTGTTTTGATCTCTTGCATATTGGACACGTTCGTTATTTACAGGAAGCTAAGAAACAAGGTGATGTTCTCATTGTTGGTGTCAACTCAGATGCAAGTGTAAGGCGTCTTAAAGGCTCCCAGCGTCCTATTCAAAACGAGTCGGATCGTGCAGAAATTTTGGCTGCCCTTGGCTGTGTGGATTACTCGGTGATCTTTGAGGAGGATACTCCTATAAATTTGATCAAAACGGTAAAACCCAATGTTCTGGTAAAGGGAGGAGACTGGCGGCCGGAAAATATCGTTGGTAGTGATATTGTTTTAGCAGCCGGCGGTCAGGTGATTTCCCTCACTTTTGTAGACGGACGTTCTACGACCAATATCATCACAAAAATTGAAAAGGAATGAGTGCTCCTTCCGAAGCAAAACCAGAGAAGACAATTACCGCTCCAACAATCCAAGGACCAGACTGTCTCTCATATTGAGGCTCCTTTGCTTGAACCGCAAAATCAAACTGCCGGTCCAGTTGTTGAGGAAGTTCCTGACAGACCGGATGATAAAAACTAAGTTTCTTTGAGTCTTTTGTATCTAAATGAAATACTGCTGCTAACTGAATCTTAAAGTTGGTCAAAATGGGACTCATTTTTAACGGGTCATTGGACATTTCAAATAAAATTACGAGATAGCCTTTAGTCTAGGTCAAAAATGACGATGAGAAATGCAGCTAGACCAAAGGAGAGCTGCAGCCATGATCACCAACATCAGACACGTTCTTTTATTTTCAATGATTCTATCCTTAACGCAAACTTCATGTTCTAAAATTGAGCCACCCACTCACAGCAACACGAATTCACAAAAAGACGAGAATTACGCAACCACTGATACAGATAGACTAGAATCGAAGCCTCACGACCATGGATCAAAGTCAAAACATGAACCTTCTCATCATGAGGAAGGCCATAAAACAATGGCCTCATCAGAGGTCAATAAATCCAGATCACACTCCGACCAGCCAGGGTCACACGAAGTAAGTCATCATGCTACGACTGACTCAGGCGTGGAAGCCTCTACCGCCTTTCGGTGGTTAAAAAATGGGAATGTTCGCTTTATGCGTGGAACGCTAAGAAATGATGGTCAGTCGAAGCAAGATCGACAACGATTAGTAGCAGGGCAAAAACCCCATACGATAGTCTTATCTTGCTCTGATTCCCGGGTGCCTCCGGAAGTGCTTTTCGATCAAAAATTAGGTGAAATTTTTGTTGTGCGTACCGCGGGAGAAGCTCTGGATAACACTGCAATCGCAAGTATTGAGTATGCCATTGAACATCTTGGGGCTCATCTTTTAGTAGTTATGGGGCATGAATCATGTGGCGCCGTAAAAGCAGCGTTCTCTACCCTGAGTGGAGGCGATGCTGGATCTCCCTCTCTGAATGCATTAGTAAAGGATATTCATCCACGGATTCGAAAATATTTAGGTCGTGAGCCTTCTGACAAATTACTTACTGAATCGAAAGCTAATGCGGTGGGAGTGGCTCGTGATTTAGCGGCACGATCTAAAATTGTAAGTGAGAAAATAGAAAGCAATCATCTCCAGATGGAAACTGCCATCTATCATTTGGCATCTGGTTGGGTTGAGTTTTACTCAGCAGCACCATCTCGCGGTTTGGCAAGCGAAAAGTCACATTAAAGCTTAGAAGTTTTTTTGCGAAGAACCACACGAGTTTCGCTGCGATGAATTTTTCGGTCTGAATGCGGCTCACAAACGTCACAATGTCCACATTTGGTGAGCCGCCTAGAATCGTTAAAATAATTCAGGATATAAGAATGTCGACAATACCATTCTTCCGCATAAGTAAGAAGCGCATCAAGAGAACGCCAGCGTTTGTTTTTTAATGCCCGACTACCTTCGGAGGAATCAATAAAAAATGTTTGCAGACCTTTATCTTTTTTGCTGAATAAAACTAAGCAGGTTGAGTCTTTCTGATCGCGACCGGCTCGACCCATTTGTTGATAAAGAGAGTCAATATCTGAAGGAATGTTGTAGTGAACAACAAGGCGCACATCAGGCTGATCAATTCCCATTCCAAAGGCATTAGTGGCGACCAAAATCCGAATATTTCCTGAGAGATAGGATTGCTGGATCGAAGTCCGAAGGGCAGCTTCTAAGCCCGCATGATAATAACCTACTTTTGGAAAGTAATGAGCTAAAAAGCTCGCGACTTCTTCTGTTGCCTTGCGCGTGCCACAATAAACCAAGATTCTTCCATTGGGAAACTTGCGAATGGCTTTTTGTAGAAGTAGATTTTTATCATCTTCATCCATGCAATTTTCAACTTGATAAAAAAGGTTGGGACGATAAAAACCTTGAATCGTCGCGAGTGGTGAATTCATTTTTAGTGATTTAGTAATGTCAGCGAGGACTATTGGCGTGGCCGAGGCGGTTAAAGCTAGTGTTGTAACGTCTGGTCGCAACTCTTTCAGAATACCAAGTTTATGGTATTCCTCTCTGAAATCATGCCCCCATTGAGAAATACAGTGGGCTTCATCAATGGCAAATAGACCCACGGATTGATCGACTATCCACTTTGCAAAACCCTCTTTCTGTGTGCGTTCTGGGGATAAGTAGAGAACGAAAGGTCCCTTTTGCTGGATAGCTCTAAATATGGCGCGTTTTTCAAGAAGATCTTGTCCAGAGTATAAACAACCCGAGGGAATTCCCAACCGCTGAAGAGAAGCAACTTGATCACGCATCAGTGCAATAAGCGGTGACACCACAATAACCAACTGTTGCTTATATAGAGCTGTGAGTTGGTAACATAATGACTTTCCTCCTCCGGTTGGAAGGACAGCTAATAAGTCATGTCCTTGTAAAACATGAGTGATAATTTCCTTTTGACCCAATCTAAAATCAGGGAGTTTAAAGACTTTCTGTAAAAGATCAGTTAGGTGGTCTTGATTGGTTGAAGAACTTAGCATTGAAAAATGGCCTCTCGATCTTTGTTGCCTCTTTATTCGAAAACATCCGATAAAGCAATTGATGCCAAATTCTTGAATAAGAGTTGTTGCGATTTCATTAGAATTTCATTGTGGTTTGTCCGAAAAGCGAGAAGTGGAAAGTTTTCCTAGGCCCAGGTATTGATGCCTCGATAAATGTCGCCCAAAGCCTACCTCAATTGAGCACCGTAACGGAGTCGGCATTTGGTCAAGCCTCAGGAAAAGACTACAGGTGCAAAACCGCCAAGAGGAGTTCTTAAATTAGTGACCTGGCCTTGATACAGACGAGCAATAACCATTTGAATGCGATTCCTATAAGCAAAGAAGCGCAAATCGTATTTTAACTTTGTTGATTCAAATCCAGGCGCTTGAAATAATTCTTCGCGAGGAGGACAGAATTCTTGCGCCAAGCAATCTTTATCAATTAACTGATCAAAATGAACACGACTAATTCCTTCACCTCGATAGCTGCCCTTTGAGCCAAAAGACGTTAGTGGCTTAAAGAAAAACTTCTTTTTCTTAGCCCAAATATCAGCACTGTTACTAGAGGTGAGATGAACTGTTTCGAGAAGATGTTTTTGTATTGGGAGTAATGTATCAGTCTGAATATTCGGATACTTTAAGGCCAGACTCCAATCTATGAGTCGTTGTTTGTCAGCTAGCAATGCATATTCATGAGGGTTTGGGCTAACTGTGACCTTTTTGGCTAAATAAGCTTCTTTGAGAGCCTTTAGAGATGGGTGTTCAAAATAGAAATCAGTGGAGCGATTATAAATAAAATCAAGTGGCTTTCCTGAGTAGAGAAGTTCAGTGCCATTCCAGCTCAGTTCTGAAGGGTCAGCAATAACAACTGGAAAACCAAATTCCTTAAAAAGTTGTTCATAACAGAGAAATTCAATAAACAAGCGTTGGGTTCTCGGTGCTTCATCAACAATGCCAATTGATGAGAGTGAGCCACCAGCCGATTTAGCCTCATTCAGCCAATCTTGACGGATTTCATCAAGACTGAAGTCAGCAATAGGGAGAGGCTCACCCTTGTACCCATAGAGTAAATATCCCAGCAATAGAAATGCTGCATTTGTATTAACTTCGATAAGTTTTAGTATGCCCGATGAATCGATATGAAAATCATAACTCATGCAGATTGATTTGTTACCAGGGTTAAACTGGGCGGCAACAGGAGAGGAAGAGCAAACGGTCTCAATATAATCTGAGTTTTCTCTGAGAGAATAGAGTTGTTTTACTACCAATTGAGCTTGTTTGAGAATTGCAATTGGAAGTCGCACGATATATGGCGAAATCAATTTATCTGAAATCAAGTCGGACGAACTTTCAGGAATTAATGGAAATCGATTTTTAATAAATGAAAAATATTTGTTATTCATTGCAGACTTTCGTACCCCTCCTCTTAGAGGGGCAGATTAAAACTAAAGATGTTTATCGCCTTCCAGCCAGCGGCACAAAGTTCACCTGATTGAAGGCCAGCCAGAACGCGAACGATTTCCGCAGCATCGCGTCCCACATCGAGATTATGAATTCCCATGTATTGAATCTTCTGAGACGGATCAATAATGAAAGTGCCGCGAGTTGCGATGCCTTTTTCCTCCAAGAGAACTCCGTAGTCGCGAGATAGACGCTTTGTGATATCACCGATAAGGGGATAGTGAAGATCTTTTAGATCTTCTTTGATCCAACGTTGGTGAGAATAGACAGAATCAACCGAAACACCAATAACTTCAGCTCCCAGGTCCTTAAACTCTTTTAAATAATCACGAAACTGGGTAATTTCAGTCGGGCAAACAAAAGTAAAATCCAGAGGATAAAAATACAGAACAACCCATTTGCCTTTGTACTCGGAAAGCTTAATTTCTTTAAACTCTCCGCCATCAACAACGGCCTGGGCTGTAAACTGAGGAGCTGGTTGATCAATCATTGGCATAAAACCTCCAAATTTTTCTGTTTGCGTTAAGCTCGATGGTTCCTTTTTGAGGAAAAACTCATTAATATTACGGCTTTTATTGTTGCCATAAAAGAAAATTCTATACAAGCGGAGTTGCTGGTGCGGATTATTTCATGGAATGTGAATGGTATTAGAGCCATTTATAAAAAAAATTTGATTCCTTTTGTTGAAAAGGCGAATGCAGACATACTCTGTTTACAAGAGACAAAGGCCCATCGTGAACAAGTTGAGACAGAAGCACAGACCCTGGGCTATTCCTTTGATTATTGGTCATCGGCCGTGCGCAAGGGATATTCTGGGGTAGCAACTTTTTGCAAAAAGGAACCTGCTTCTGTTCAAACATCTATCGGGATTCATGACTACGAAAAAGAAGGCCGAATTGTTGTTACTGAGCATCCCCATTTTTTACTTTATAACATTTATTTTCCCAATGGTGGGTCAGGCGATGAGCGCCACAACTTCAAGCAGGCTTTTTTAGTGGATCTATTAACGCATCTCAAAGGTCAACTGAAAAAAGGAAAAGAAGTTGTCGTCGTTGGGGACTACAACATCGCCCATCGACCGATAGATATTTATGATCCGGTACGGCTCGCCAAAGAAAGTGGATTCCTACCCGAAGAACGAGCATGGATGGATGCTTTTTTTGATTTGGGTTTTATTGATACCTTTAGATATTTTAATAAAGATGTCGCTAATCGCTATTCTTGGTGGTCCTATAGAGAATTTGCTAGAACTAATAATCGAGGTTGGCGGATTGACTATATTTCAGTATCTAAAGGGCTGGAGAAGTACTTAGAAAAAGCTGACGTTTGGGATAGAGTTGAAGGCTCTGACCATTGCCCCGTGATAGTTGATTTAAAGCTTCCGTAAATTGGGGGGGACCATATGGGTTTATTACTGTTATATCCGTTTATCGAGTTAATGACCTTGATTTTTCTTGGTCGGCAAATCGGCTTTGGTCCTTTATTTCTTTACCTAATGGCCACATTCTTAATAGGTCTCAATCTCATTCGAAGCGCGGGTTTTAATACAGTCAAAATGGCGAGTCCAACAACGGTGCTTGAGGCACCATTTAGATTAATGGCAGGGTTTCTCATTTTGGTGCCAGGTCTGCTGTCGGATGTTTTGGCTATTCTAATTTTGATTCCTTTTGTGCGCAAAGTTCTATGGACTTATGTTTTTGCTCGATGGTTTCAGGGGCGAGTTTATCAAAGAACATGGGGTTCAGCTGGAATGGCTTCACAGGCGCAGCAGGATGAGATTATTGACGTTAATTATGTTCGCGAAGAGAGAGACGTCACCCCTCCCCCTTTAGATTATCAATAAGAGAAGATCAGGGTAATACTTGGATAAATAATGGAACGACTATAACTCACATTGGTCAGAGTTCCGGAAGAAATGCTTTCTTTGAAGGTTGGAGCATAATAAAAAACCTTTGCCGCAATACTAATGACGTCAGTGACCCAGAAGGCATAGCCAATATCAACTTTAATACTTGTCCCTCGAAGCTCAACCTCATTGGTGCCATCATTATATTTAGCTTTTGACTCTAGGTTATATGCTAAAGTAGAAAACCACTTTTTTTGTTTAGTCCAAAAGAAACCCATTTTAATACCAAGGTCGGTATAGGTATAAGTAGTGGTTGAGGTGCCCTTGTCTGAAAAGTTGCCAGCGCCATAACTAAGGGCCCAAATCCAACTATCAGATTTGCCCATTAATACACCCGCGCCGAGATCAAACATAGATCGAGAGATGGTGGTAGTAGTTGAGGATTTAAAGGTATCGCTGAAGGATAAGAAATTGAGATCAACATAGGTTGCTTGGGCTCCCACCGAATAGAAAACACAAAATAACAAGATTGAACAACCGGATCTTATTCTCATGCATATAGTTTAGGCTTTTTTACGTGATGCAGCCACCTTATTGAGGTCGAGCAGGATTTAGGTCCACAAAAGTGAGCGCAATTTATACACTAATGCTTTTTTGTTTAGCACATCTGTTTCAATGTGAAACATAATACGCAAAGCAGTGCCTGTTTGTAGAGCTGACTTTAATTTTTCATTAAGTTTAAGATTTTTGTTGTAAAATTGAAGGCATTCTCTTTTACTGTGTCTCGATTTACAAAATTTGTTTATTTACCATGGGGAAAAAGGTTTAGTTAATTTAAGGAAATGTAAGAAACACCTTGAATCGAGCCCAACTCTATGACTAAATAGTTCAAATCTTGTTATTAAAGAAAATAACAGAGAGTTGTTTATAGGTGCTTAGATAGCACCTATTGATGTCTGAGGAGGGAAGGATGTCACAGATTCCACAAAATGTTCTGAAAGAGTGTCGAGGCAAGCTATTGCAAGTTAAAGCCGAACTACTCAATCGAGTCAGGGAAGCTCGTTTTGACATGAATGCCGATGAAAAAGGCGGGGACGAAGCAGATCAAACAATTCGAGTGCTTGCAGAAGCAGAAGCTCTATCCATGCATGAGCGTCTTCGGCACCAGCTTTTTGAAATTGAGAACGCTTTGGCTCGCATGGAAAATGGAACTTATGGAATATGCGAAGAAACTGAAGAAATGATTGAATATGATCGTTTGAGAGCGATTCCTTGGACTCGCTTAAGCATTGAAGGCGCTGAAATTCGTGAGAGCATGAATAAGCGCTATGCACGGTAAGTAGACTCGTAGTCTATCCACCTGTAGGCTTTTTGTTAATCACGCAGTTGGTGTTAACAAGGAGCCCATATGTTAGGTGTGAAGATTTTAGTTTCTTTAGTTCTGCTCTTTAATCCGACCCTTTCGTGGGCGGCGCCAAAAGTCACGTTAAAGGCGCTGCTTGATCGCTCCCGAACTTCCCATCCCGAAGACGTGATGTACGAGCAACGCATTCGCAATGCGGAGGCTATGCAAGCGGGAGAAATCTCTCTTCCAAATCCCATGATATCTTATGAACAAATGACCGCCACGGGCATGAGTTCAATGAAAGAAACCAAATGGGAATTTAAACAGCGAATACCTTTTCCCTGGAAAACCTATCTTTCCTATGAAATGTATAGTGCCGAGATTCAATCTCTCGAAGCCGAGTTAAGGCAGATTCAGATTCAACGTGAAGCAAAACTAATAACCGAATACTTTCGTTGGTTAAGTCTTCATAAAAAATTGCTTCTAAAAAAAGAACAAGAAATTCTTCTAACTCAACTCATTGCGGTCCAGCGAACTCGATATGTCGCTCAAAAGGTTTCGCAGGTGGAGCTGGTCGCTTTACAGATAGAACGGGGAAATATCTTAAAAGAAATCAGTATGCTCGAAGCTGACTTGGCTCAGCAAAGCACCAAAGTGGAAATTCTGGCTGGGCCTGGAGATAATCTGAAAAATATGGAACCAAAGGATGAAAAAATTCCTATGGGAAGCTCTCGCGAGTGGACCTCTTCAACTATTGCTGAACAAATTGAAATGAATAATGCAGAACTAAGAGCGATGAAATCAATGAGTGCCCGCGAAGAAAAATCCGTTAGCCAAACTAAATCGGGATGGGTTCCTGATCTTGAGCTTATGCTCACTCAGAAAGATGATGATCTAGGTACTAAACGGAGAGGTTGGCAAATTGGGGTTGAAATTCCCCTATGGCTTGGTGGAGAGCAACGAGCTAAAATCAATCAAGCCAAAGCAAACCTGCAAACTGCCCAAACTAAATTTAACGAGCAAAAAAGAAAAATGCAGTTAGAAGCTGAAGCCATGTTGACCGAGCAGGTTCAATTGAAACGGCAGTTAGAATTGCTTGAAAATGGTTTAGTGCAGTGGTCAGGCCAGAACGTGCAATCTGCTAAAACTGCATATCAAACAGGAAGATTGGAATATGCGAGTTTTTTGGCTCTAATGCAATCCGCCTATCAGACCCTCTCAGACTATGAAGATTTAAAAGTTAAGATATTAGAGAATCAAGAGCAGATCGGAATCATTTTTGGAGGACATTCATAATGCGATTTTCAGGCGCTTATATTGCGGGTCTTGTGCTAGTAGCGTTAGTCTCAGGATCACTCGGGTGGTGGGTGAGTCAGAAAAAAAGTGAAGAGCCAAAAAGGGAAAGCAATGCAGAGGTGCCGAAGCCAAAAGAAATCTATCGATGTCCCATGCATCCTCATATTGTTTCTGATCGTCCGGGAACGTGTCCCATCTGTCATATGGATCTCCAAAAGGTTGAGGATGAAACTGTATCAGCAAATGTCGATGGGAATCGGCCTGAGGGGCGCGCAGGTGTAAGTTTAAATTTGGAACGTCAACAGTTGATCGGAGTCACCTATGGAAAAGTCCAAAAAGAGATGCTGACCAAAGAGATCAATGCGACCGGGAAAGTGGCCTTCGATCCGGATTTATACACAGCCATAGAAGAATATCGGCAAGCACTACTAAGTTATGAACAAATTAAAAAAGATACCTATGGTTCGATGAAAGAGCAGACACGCACTCTGGTTGAATCAGCTAAGACAAAACTCAAGTTAATGGGTTTTTCCGATGCAAAAATTAAAAACCTCGTCCAGCAAAAGCAAGGGGGAATTGAATTTCTTCTTCCTGACGGTAAAGCATGGATTTACGCAGAGGTGTTTGAATATGAAACTAATGGTTTGAAGATTGGCCAGAAACTCGAGGCCGTATTGCCGTCTTTGCCCCATAAAGTGTTTGAGGGGGTTATATCTTCAATCAGCCCAGCACTAAATAATCAAAACCGCACAGTTCGAGTACGAGCGCAAGTTTTGGATCCAAAGAGGCTCTTACGTCCAGACAGCTTTATGAACGTCAAAATACTTGTCGATTTTGGTGAACGCTTAGTGGTTCCGGATAATGCGGTTTTATTTTCTAAAGGAAAAGCTTTTGTCTTTGTTTCTGAAAAAGAAGGCCATTTTGAACCGCGCTTCATTGAAGTCGGTGAAAAAACAACCAACAAGTACGAAGTTACAAGTGGCCTTACTGAAGGCGAAAATATTGTGACCAGTGCTAATTTTCTCATCGACTCTGAGTCGAAACTTAGATCTGTTTTAGAAAAGGCCCTTCCTCCTGAGCACGGGGGACATCGATGATTGAGAAAATAATAGAATTTAGTTGTCGGAATAAATTTTTCGTTTTGATGATGGTTGCGGTTTGTTTGGTGGGTGCTTATCAGGTTTTGAATCGCATGCCTCTCGATGCCATACCTGATTTATCTGACACCCAGGTCATTATTTATAGCAAGTGGGATCGCTCACCCGATATAATTGAAGACCAAGTGACCTATCCCATTGTCACGGCTCTTCTTGGAGCGCCAAAGATAAAAACTATTCGAGGCGTTTCTGATTTTGGATATTCCTATGTCTATGTTATTTTTGAAGATGGAACGGATTTGTACTGGGCCCGTTCACGCATTGTTGAGTACTTAAATAAAATCAGTTCGAAATTGCCGACGGGAGTGCAGACCGAAATTGGTCCTGATGCCACGAGCGTTGGTTGGGTATATCAATATACCTTGGTCGATGAATCTAAAAAATTAAATCTATCAGAATTGCGGACGATTCAGGATTGGACTCTTCGGTATCATTTACAAGCTTTACCAGGAGTTTCAGAAGTTGCTTCGATTGGTGGGTTTGTAAAGCAATACCAAGTGAATGTGAATCCTCACCGCCTTCAAGGTTATGGAATCTCACTGGCTCAACTTGTTGAGGCTATCAAAAAAGGAAATCAAGATACAGGTGGGCGTGTGATTGAAATTGCCGGAACCGAATATATGGTTCGGGGTCGTGGTTATGCGAAGAACATTGAAGACATTGAGAATATTGTTGTGGCCACTGATGAACAGACTCATGTTCCCATATTAGTTCGGCATTTGGCTCGGGTCCAGCTCGGTCCTGATATGCGGCGTGGAGTGACTGACTTTGACGGAATGGGTGATGCTGTTGGTGGCATTGTCATTATGAGGCAAGGGGAAAATGCTCTGAATGTCATTGACCGTGTAAAGGCCAAACTCGCGGAAATTGGTCCTAGTCTTCCTTCCGGGGTTAAAATTCTTCCTGTTTATGATCGATCCGGTCTCATTAAGCGTGCGATCACTACGCTCGAACAAAAAGTTACGACGGAAGTTGTTATTGTCAGTTTAGTCATATTGCTGTTTCTCTGGCATATACCTTCGGCGATTGTTCCGATTCTCACAATTCCGATTTCGATTCTACTGGCTTTTATACCAATGTATTTTATGGGTGTGACTACTAATATCATGTCATTAGCCGGAATTGCGATTTCGATTGGCGTGCTAGTTGATGGTGCCATCGTTGAAGTTGAAAATGCCTACAAGAAGCTTGAGCTCTGGGATGCAGGAGGGAGAATTGGTGATTTTCATGAGGTTCGCTTGAACGCTCTCAAAGAGGTTGGGCCTTCGGTTTTCTTTTCCCTTTTAGTGATTACAGTTTCTTTCTTACCAGTGTTTACCTTGGTGGATCAAGAAGGTCGCCTATTTTCTCCACTGGCGATTTCAAAAACTCTAACTATGGCATTAGCGGCCATTCTTGCGCTGACTTTAGATCCCGCATTAAGAATGTTGTTTTCTCGAATGGATGATTACAACTTCAAGCCAAAGTGGCTTTGCAGTTTAGTGAACAATGTTTTTGTAGGAAAATATTATCCCGAGGAATTACACCCAGTGAGCCGAACCCTTTATCGGTGGTATGAGCCAGTTTGTGAATGGGTATTAGAAAAACCTAAAGCCACTATTCTCGGCGCCATTTTCCTAATGGTGATCACGGTTCCAGTTTTTATGCGCATTGGTTCCGAGTTTATGCCACCTCTCAATGAGGGTGATTTTCTTTATATGCCAACAGCTTTTCCTGGGATGTCTGTCACTGAAGCTCAACGGATCGTTCAGCGTCAGGATGAAATCATAAAAACGTTTGGTGAGGTGGACACTGTTTTTGGGAAAGCCGGAAGGGCCGAGACAGCGACAGATCCAGCGCCTTTTTCTATGATGGAGACCACCGTCATGTTAAAGCCGGTGGCTGAGTGGCCTCATGTGGATCGTTGGTATTCTGTCTTTCCAGAGATTTTAAGGAAACCGTTTTATTGGATAACGCCTCCTCATCGCACTATGGATGAGCTTCGATCGGCATTGGATGAAAAGTTAAAGTTTGCCGGAATACCCAATATTTGGACGATGCCGATTAAAAATCGCATCGATATGTTGTCGACAGGAATAAGAACGCCCGTTGGTATTAAAGTAATGGGACCGGATTTACAGGTGATTCAAGATATCAGCGAAGACATTGAAGGAATTGTGCGTAATGTTCCTGGCACCACCAATGTGTTCGCAGAGAGAACAACAGGGGGTTATTATCTTGATTTTAGATTAAAAAGAGAAGAACTCGCTCGTTATGGTATTAGTGTTGAAGATGCCCAAATGATTATTAGTTCTGCCATTGGCGGTGAGACGGTATCCAACACAATTGAGGGGCGAAGTCGGTTTGGAATAAGCGTGCGCTATGCCCGAGAATACCGGGAAGACATTACTGCTCTCGAGCATGTGATGGTGCCGGCTCCCAATGGGGTCGAAGTACCAATGGCACAGATTGCAGAAATCAAACTTGTTGAAGGGCCGGCAATGATTCGAAATGAAAATGGTTTGCTTGCAGGCTTTGTCTATGTGGATGTAAAGGATCGCGATATTGGTGGCTACGTTGAGGAAGCGAAAAGACTCGTCGAAGCTAAAGTAAAGCCGCCCACTGGCTACAGTCTGATTTGGAGTGGCCAGTATGAAAATATGATTCGAGTTAAAGAGCGCCTCAGAATAGTAGTGCCAATAGCTCTGTTATTGATAATGCTGCTCTTATACCTCAATACTAAGTCGTGGATCAAAACTGGAATAGTTATGCTTGCAGTTCCCTTTTCATTGATTGGTGCTTTTTGGCTATTGTGGGCGCTTGGATATAATTTATCGATTGCCGTTTGGGTTGGTATGATTGCCCTAATGGGATTGGATGCAGAAACCGGAGTCTTTATGTTGATGTATCTTGATCATGCTTTTGAGGATCAAATTAAATCGAATCGAATGCGAACTCTGGCGGATCTAAAGGAAGCGGTCATACATGGCGCGGTCAAAAGAATTCGACCCAAAATGATGACGGTAATGGCGGCATTTATGGGATTAACTCCGATTATGTTTTCGATGGGCACAGGAAGTGATGTGATGAAACGTATAGCTGCACCCATGGTGGGAGGACTCATCTCAAGTTTTGCCCTCGAGCTATTGGTTTATCCAGCCGTGTTTTATCTATGGAAGAAACAGAGCTTGGTTACTATGGCCCCCAGTAAGGCGTGAAGGAGTTATTGCAAAAAATAAAAAGAGGACTCACAAGCCCTCTTTTTATTTTCTAGTTTCAACTAAACAAAAATTATGCAACTTTTTTATCTACAACTTTGTCGTACTCAGGATAAAGTGAAGACTCTTCACGACGAATACGGCCTTGAAGTACAGCAATCAAGTTGCCGACGTCCTTCGCAAACTCCATACCATCGCCACCCTTTTCCCACTTGTTGAAAAAGTCGATAGCGGCTTTAGATATTTTATCCATATCAGATGCAAAAGTATCTAAAGTAGCTTTTAAGCGGTTGTCGTTTGCAGCAGCTTTTTTCAGTTCTGGATAAAGAAATGTGTCTTCCTTTTTAAGGTGACCTAATAATGCAGCCTTAGAAGCTGTCAATAGCTGCAAACCTTCCTTCGTTGGGCCCTTGGTTTTTACTTCAGTTAAAACCTGAGCTAATTTCTGGTGGTCACCCTTTAATTCATCAATCAATTTTGACATTGTGTCGTCCTTTCATGTTGTTTGGAACTGATAATTCCTTTGAATCCTTTCCCATACTATCGGCGGCGGACGTACAGAACATAAGGGTGGGTCGACAATTCTACTTAACAAAGACAAGTTTATATGTATTGGGCTCGAGGTAAGCCCTAAAACAATGCCTTAAAGTGAATCAGGCTTATAGAGTGCTTCAAAATAGTACGCATTTTTCCAGCCATCAGTATCAGTGGATTGAAGCACCATGGTAAAGCCTAGGCCAAGCGATTCGTGGTAAGTTAGAAATGAAATTGGGTTTTCTTCATCGACGGGAAAGGCAATGAAGATTTCCCCCTCGTAGGTTTGGGTGATTCGGTAAACATTCAACTTTTTCTCACCAATATAAAATGGACCATGGATCATCCACTCTTTGGTTGTAGAGCCATGGTGTGAAAATTCCACTTCTGGCGATTCTGGAAAAATAATGGGATAGTCTTTCAGCTTTGCTGCGACTAACTCACTGGTCCTGGCAGGAAGTTCAAAGGAGGTTTCCTTGAGTTGGCAGACCGTTTGAACCGTTGAACGGCGCATACAAAAATACCCTTTGTTTTTAAGGTCTTTGATGGCGATCGCGTCTTCTTTGTTGTTATGGTTAAAGTTTTTCGAGTGCCTCAAAAATTTTTTAAGGAGACCACCCTGAAATATGTGTTTACCGGTCGGTAGTGAAATCGGTGGTTCATCGGATGCCATTGCCAGATTGGCATTGAAAAAAAGAATCAAAGTAGTCATAGTGACAAACGAAAAAGTAAATGAAAGTAATTTAGACATAAGTCCTCCCTTAATTTCCATGAGAGCACTTCTTTTGATTTTTGGGAATGGTTTATTGAAAGCGGGACTTAAACTGACACTTCTGGCAAAGTGCCTCGACGGCTTTTGCGCGTCTGAATCCAGAAACAATCGCCAACGCTCTTTCACTGGCAAGAATATCGTGAAGGGGTGTTTCTAAAACTGAACCTAAATTAATAATTGCCTCTTTATCAAGGCAACAGGGTACCACTGAACCTTCGGTCAATATGGCCAACTGTTTTGATAAGCCATAACAGAAGCCGTCACTGGCAGGTGAGGAAGTATTGAGGCTTGGCCATTCAAAGCGAGTATCGAAATGGAGTTTAATATGACGATCCAATCGATAGGATTTTTGTTCACGCACGTCGAGTGACTCCGGCATTTGCGGTGCGGGAAACAACCCCATCAATTTTTCTAAAACTAAAGCGTTATTCTTGGAGTCGGCCTTGTTCGGGGTATCCAGGTTCCATAGGCGGAAGTTAATGAACGAGTCAGGGTGGGCAGCAACAAATTTATAGGCAAAGTCAGTGAGCTTTGTGAGATATGGTAAAATTGACTTATCCGGGAAATTGTCAAAGAAACTATGAATGCTGAAGTTAATTTGTTTGATAATGGATGATTTTAGCAATGCTTCTAAATGGCGTTCTAGTAAGAGGCCATTGCTGGTCAAAATCAGGGGAAGATTGTTCTCATCGAGAATACGTAGAATTTCTATAAATTGCGGATGAGCCAGCGGTTCACCCATTACATGCAATGTGACGGCTTTGGCATAAGGTTTAACTTCACGAACCACTTTACGAAATTGTTCCGGAGTCATTAATTTCTTTGGCCTTAGCACCTCCGGGCAAAAGCTGCACTGGAGATTACAGACATTACTGATTTCGATATAGATCCGATCAAACTGATTCATCGTTTTTTTAACACCGCAAGGATTTCGATATGTGGAGTGTGGGGAAATTGATCCAAACCCGCAACTTCTGATATCACATAGCCTTTTTTCTTAAGGCGTCCAGCGTCATGCGTGAAAGTATCAAGGCTACAAGAAACATAAACAATTTCTTTTGGAAATCCCCACTGAGTTACAAACATATCGAGTTTACTGAAGCCATCTCGCGGGGGATCTAAAAATAAATAATCAACGGAGTAGCCAATGGTTCTTAAAAGTTTCCAATCGCTAGGCTTAAACAAATTAGCTTCAACAATTTCGCAGTTGCCACCCAGGTCTCGATCTTTAAGGCGACGGATACCTTCATTGGCAATATCGACGGCAACAAACTTTTGCAACCTTTGCGCGGCAATGACTTCTGTAAAATTTCCGGACCCGCAAAACAATTCAAAGGCAGTACCATTTTCCCAGTGTTTGGTTTTCTCACGAACCCATTCCTTCATGCGCAAATTTTGCATCGAGTTTCCTTGACGAAATGGGCGCCTTCGATTGGGCACGATATCATTCAGTTTAGTTTCGTCATCAAGATCAATGTAAGACCATAGGTGGGGAGTTGTTGGTCTCCACGGATCTTGTGGAAGAGATTGTATGACCTCTCGCAATAGGGCACGTAGCGGATCGTTTAAAATAAGACAATCTTGGATAGGGGCAATAACTCGACTAAAGCGACTGACGTAGCCCATTCTATCTCCGTCAGTTTTAAATTGGGCTCGATTGCGAAAGCTAAATATTTTTTCACTGCCCCAGAGTGGTGGGACTTCAAAGTCTTCAGGTATGAGTCGATCTCTTTTGAGGGCGTGAGACAGCATATGACGTTTGAATTCGAGCTGCTTTTTATATTCAATTCCCATCCAAGGGCAGCCGCCACAGAGGCCTTCTTTAATCCCAGAGTGAGGGCAAGGCGCGTCTATACGATCAGAAGAAAAGGCGATCATTTCAATGAGTTTTGCGTAGCCATATCGGTCCTTGAGATGAACAACTTCAAAAAGGCCTTTGTCGCCCGGAAAGGTGCCTAATACAAAGAAAACTAAATTATCTGGATGGTCAACAACGCCATAACCTTCAATGGAGATGTCGCGAACCTTTCCCTTAAACTGAGTGCCAATCATGATTTTACCTTACGAAAAACAAGGTCATAGCAAATCTCCCCACGAAGAAGATACTTTTTTTCAAAATGAGTTCGAGGATTTGGGAAATTTTCACGAGTGAGCGTCCGTTGACTTTCCAGTACTAGGGGCCAATGCTCACTGGCGATTTTAATGGCTTCATTTCGGTAGAACTTTTCATTGGTAGCCAAGTGGATCGTTAATTCTTCCTTACCCTTTTTTAAAAGCTCTTCGAAAAAGGGCATCCTGAAAAAACGTGCTGCCGGATTTTTAGGATAGGGATTGGGGTAAAGAATAAAAATTCGGCTCAAAAGACCATCAGGTAAACAATGAACAACCCACGGGACAGAATCAGCGTGGACAGGCAAAAGGTTATAAATCGCGCAATGATGCTGATACCGCCGTTGAAATCTTTTAAACTTTTCAGAAGTTCGTTCAATGGCAATAAGGAAGCGCTCGGGGTGTTTTTGGCTGTATGATATTGAATGCCAACCGACTCCACATCCAATTTCAAGGTCAATAGGGCAATCATCGGGAATAGAGGACGGCCTTTGAAATAAGGTTGCCCCTTTCGGGGCCGTGACTTTTTCAGATGAAAACTTTCGCATTAATACTTCTTAGACGTCTTAAATTTATAGGTATACTCAACGGTTGTTGTCGTAAATCGAGGTGCTTTCGGAAATTTCATCGATTTAAGATGCTCAGTAATAAGGTTATTCACCTGTTCATTATGAAGAGTATCGTGTTGAATGCTGATATTGAGGGACTCTCCTTTGTCGTTAACGGACCACTGAACTGTAACATCGGCCTCATTAAAATCCTTCAGAGAAACCATTTTTGTTAATTCAGTAGGCAGAGTGCCGCGATTCTCAAGGTAATAGTCGACGGTCACTTGAGCATCGGAACCACGTTTGTGACTTATAGCGCAACCAAAAATAAGGAATGTTAGAGTTAAAAATAGAATTGTCTTCATAGGATTCCTTTCGCAGATTGAACAATGTGTAAACAATGTAGTACAACATCCCTTTAATATTTTTAGTCGGAGTAGGAATGCCCATTGCTGGGCACCCCCTCCACGGATCCGTG